>NZ_JAZGVT010000068.1:0-123836 GCF_036440755.1 Methylobacter sp. Wu8
ATTTATACTGCACAGTTGTTAATCGTTGGGACGAAAGTGGGGGTGTGTTGACTTTAGAAAGTGATACCCTCGCCCCGTCGTATCAACGCAGTTATACGACGGGGCGAGGGTATCACTTTCAAGAAGAAACAACAACATAAAACCTCTTTTGTTTCAATCGATTAACGTATCTATGGGGTATAAATGTTGGCTAACGTAATATATACGACATCGATTGTCGTATAAAAAAATCGTGTTGTCGTATATTCTTCATAAAACCATCTAATTATCTGTTTTTATTAAGCCAACTTTACAGCAACAGGACATATCGCACAAACAAATACGACACCATCAACCCCAAAAAAATCACTCCCCCAACAACGCCAAATATTCCTCTTCACTAATAACCCGCACACCTTTTTCCGTAGCGGCAGCGATTTTTGCCGCCCCCACATCCGAACCGGTAACCAAAAAATCGGTCTTCCCGGTTACCGATGCGCCAACTTTTGCGCCCAGGCGCTTGGCTTCCTTACTCATGTCATCGCGTTTGCCGTGGATCATGGTACCGGTAAAGACGATGGTTTTGCCGGAAATCGGGCTGATGTTTTGCTGCTGCTCGGCGATTAACGGCGTTGGCATTAAATTAAAACCCAGCCGGTAGATTTGCATGAAATCGGTTTTGATTTTCGCCAGACATTCAACCACGGCGGCGCTGGTTTTCTCGGCGAAGCCTTCGATATTGATCACGTCTTCAACGGTCAGCTTGAAAATATCCATCAGGTGATGATGTTGCAGCAGGCGCTCGCAGTTGCCCAGCCCCATCCGATGAATACCGAAAGCGCCGAGGAATCGCCAGTCTTCTATGGCTTCGCTACGGCTGCGTTGCAACTGGTCCAGCAGGTTTTGCGCGGTTTTGTCGCCAAAGCCCATGTCCTGCAATTGCTCCATGTCCAGCTGGTAAACGGCATAAACCGAGTTGATGCCGCAAGCGTGGAGTTTTTCCACGGTTTTCCCCCCGAAACCGTCGACATTCGCCAGAGTCCTGAAAAAATGCTCGATGGTGTTTTCAATTTGCGCGGGGCATTTTGTGGTATTCAGGCAATAAAGATAATCGCTGTCCCAAACCAGCTCGCTGCCGCAACTGGGGCAATGCTCCGGGATTTGAGGTTTTTTCGGGGTAATGACCCGCTCGATTTTGGGTATCACCAAGCCTGAGCGCGTTAATTCAATTAACGTACCCTTACCGATACCCAGCTCCTTGACCATGCCGTAATGATGCGCGGTTGCCCTGGAAATCACCGCACCGCTGAGTTTGGTCGGCGTCAGCTCGGCAACCGGATTGACCCGGCCGGAACGGGAGGTTTGCGGGGTGACATTCAGCACGATAACTTCGGCGGTTTCGACATTGCTTTTATAAGCTATCTGCCAGCGGTGATGGTGCCGCGTTGCGCCGAGGTATTTTTTTATCTGTTCATTGCCGACCAGCTCGAAAACGACACCGTCCACATCGTAATCGACCAATGTGTACACTTTTTCGATAACGCGGTCGAAATCGGCCAGCACTTCGGCAGCAGTGCCTTGCCAAGCGGGCAACTGGGAGAACGGGAAGAAAACCGCCGCATGGTTTTGTATGGCTTCCAAAGCGTGTTGCTCCAGCTCTTTTTCTTTGATGATGCTGGCCTGGAAGTTCCGGGAGTTTTCAAAATATTCGGCCAGATGGCTGTTGAAATAAGTCTGGCTGACCACGATTTCGCCTGCGCCCTGCCCTCGCTTGCCGTTGCCGCCGACTTTCAGGCCGCGCTCGAAAACCCGGCTGATGTCGGTGCCTTTGCGGCCGTCGCCGCGCGTGTACAGCAGTTTTCCGTCATCGTAAGCCGCATAACCGTCCAGCTTGGGCGTGGCGCGAATCAGCAGCGTGGAAAAATCCACATCGCAGTCATCGGCGGCTTTTTCCAGCCGGGCCAGCCATTTTTCGATGCCGCTCTGGGAATAAGTTTTTTCGGTCGAGAGCATAGGCTCCGGCAACGCAACGGTCTTGCCGACAAACCCGGCTTCCGGTTCGACGGTTTCTAAATAGGGGTGGTGCGGGTGACGTTTTTGCAGTTCGGACAGGAAAACGAAGTCATAATCCGCATCGGAAATTAGCGGTTCGCCGCCTCGATACAGCGCGTTGCAGACCTGCAGAAACTGAAGCAGCTGTTCGTCGGTCAGTTCTTTGGGATTGGCTTGGGCTGCGATTTGAGCGATCAGCTCAGTGGATAAGCTGAAATCAAGATCGGCTTCTTTTAAAAGCGCCAACTGGGTATTGCTAAGGGATGGCATCTAAATAACCTGAACAGGTAAACGCAAATGTGTAGGTCGATTCGTAGTTTCGTAGAGTATGCGGTGCATACCCATTAGGCATTCAATAGTACGCACAGCGCACCCTACAAAGGTGTGGATTAGCTGAAAATTTTAAACAGAATGGAAACAGACATAGCTAGATTAAAACCAATCATCCATTTTACAAGTGTGAATTCGCCTTGTATTTTTTCAAATCGAGTGTCAATCTTTAGTTCCAGCTCTTTGATGTCGTGCTTTGTAGCCACCTCGGTGTTAAGCACTTCCTTTAACGCTTCTGATTGCGCTCTGGCTTGATTTTCTGGGACACCGCCATTTTTCAAGGCTTCCACATATTTCAAAGTGTCGAAAGTAACTGTACTCATAATTTTTCCCTTTCACCCATTAGCACACGATGGCGGACTTAAACGGATATTTTAAAGGATAAGGTCAAATACCTTATCCGTGTTTATCCGTCAATTCCGTGTCATCTGTGTTCTATTTTCTAAGTTAGAACATCAAAATCACAAACTCTGCCGAATGGCCTGAATGGTCGCTTCGGTCAGCGGCTGTCTTCTGTGATCGAGTATCACGCCGTCCAGTTTATCGGCTATCAAGTTGATTGTTTCTATATAGTCGTCGAAAACGGCCGGTGCATCATCCAATGCTTCAGGCTGCATGAAAAACACGATGCCGGGGCAGTAAAACTGGTCTAGGTCTTTTTCCGGGAAAGTACCGGGCTCCACAATACAGGCCACGCCGAAATCGACCAGCCGGTTGGAATCCAGACGTTCAAATATTTTCAAATTGCCGTATTCAAGGCCGACCATTTCAAAGGCTTCAACCAGATCGGCGCCGTTAAAATCTTCGTCCGCCTTGGTGATAATACTGAACTGAATGATCGCCGGCGCGGCGGCGCGTGGCGGCGGCTCTACGTCGTCATCCTGTTCATAGTAATCATCTTCGCCATCGTCTTCATCATAATAGCGATCCGCTTTGCTATGGGCATGATGGACACCGGCGCTACTTTTAGCGGCTCCCAGCGGAATAATATCAAAGTCGTCCCTGGTGTCCCTGAGGGTATCTGCTTCCAACGACTCATCGTCATCATAATCGCCCTCGTCATCGTAAAGTTCCATTTCTTCCTGGGCCTTTTTGTCCTTGATATATGCCCAGATCAACATGCCGATGACTACAACCATGCCGGTTGCAATAATTACAATTCTTAATATCTCTTTATCCATTAGTTTTCCGCCAGACTAACTGCTTCTTCAATATCAACTGCGACCATCCGGGACACGCCCGGCTCTTTCATAGTAACACCTGCCAGCTGTTTTGCAATTTCCATAGTCACTTTGTTGTGTGAAATATACAAAAACTGCACCGATGCCGACATTTCTTCGACCATTTTTGAAAACCGCCCGACGTTAGCGTCATCCAGCGGCGCATCAACTTCGTCCAGCAAGCAAAAAGGCGCAGGATTGAGCTCGAAAATCGAGAACACCAATGCGACCGCCGTTAATGCTTTCTCTCCACCGGATAACAAATGGATGGAGCTGTTCTTCTTGCCGGGAGGCCGGGCAATAATGTTTACGCCCGCTTCCAGCTCGTCCTGTTCGGTCAATTCCAGATAAGCGTGACCGCCGCCGAATAATTTTGGGAACTTCTCCTGCAAACCGGTGTTTATTTTATCGAATGTTTCCTTAAAACGCAGCCGGCTTTCCTTGTCGATCTTGCTGATCGCCTGATCCAGGGTTTGCAGCGCCTCGACTAAATCGGCATGTTGCTCGTTAAGAAAATCCATCCGCTCGGACTGCGCCTTGTATTCTTCTATAGCAGTCAGGTTAATGGTACCTAATCTTTCGATTTGAGCCAATAAGTCGTCAACCGTTCTTTTCCAGCTGTTTTCTTCGGCCTGCTCAGGCAAGTTTTGCAGCACCTGCTCGACATCCGCATCGATTTCTTTAAGCTGTTCGTTGACGGTTTGCTGGCGCACCTTGCTTTCCTGCAACTCAAAGCGGATCGTATCCAATGCTTCTTTTTGCTTTTCCAAGGCGCGTTGCACCCGGACATGTTCTTCGGACAGCTCAGTTATTTCCGCTTCAAGCTCTTCCTGAAGCCGGCGTTGTTGCTTCAGCGTCTTTTCCATCTGTTCCTTATCCACAACCATCTGCTCCAGCTGCTTTTTTTCCTCGTCCATCGGGGTCAGCGTTTGGTTTAGGTTAAGCTCCAGTTCGGCAATGCGTTCAAGCGACTGCTGGTGTTGCAACTGTAACCTGTCGAGCTGTTTACCGGTTAAAGTTTCGGATGATCGTAGCGATTCGATCTGCGACTTGATACTGTAAACCCGTTGGCGGGCTTCATTGGCCGCCTGATCGATTTGCTGTTGCCGGGATTGCAGCTCCTGATTTAACGCCTCCAGGTTTTGCTTTTGTTGCTCCTGCTCGGCCATGACCTGTTCGGCCTGTTCCTGCAATAGCTGGGATTCGGCAATCGTCTCGGCGTTTTCGGCCGTTTCGCGGCTTAACTCATCAATATCGTTGCAGACCTGCCCCAGACGACGTTGCTGATGCTCCAGCCGCGCCGAATGCGCGCTGAATTCGGCGCTTTTTGCCGACAATTCAGCGCCCAGGCTATTATCCTGTTGCTGGATCGATTCGCGCGTGGCTTCCGCCTCTTTCAAACCGGTTTCGACCGTTTCCAGCTGGTCTTCAACCAACTCGATTTCGCTATGCAGTTCTTCCTGGCGTTGCTTTAACAAACGCAACTCTTTTTCGCGCTGCAACACGCCGGTTTTGCTGTCTTTGGCGCGGATGATCTTGATCCAGCCGGAACCGAACCAGGTGCCGTCCGGGGTGATGACCGATTCATGCGCTTTCAGTTGGGCGGATAAAGCTCTAGCAGTTTCGGCATCGTCGGCGCAGTAAACCCCGGACAATAAATTACTCAAATCCCACGGGGCACTGACTTTATCTAGTAACATCGCCCCTTCTCCCTCAGGGAGAAGGATGGGATGAGGGGATTCAAATAAGCTTTCTTCCTTATTTTGGTTTCCCCTCACCCAACCCTCTCCCTCTGGAGAGGGCTTTGCACGGCCGGTTTCAACCAGCATCAACGATTCATCGGTCAAACGCTGCAAGCCCGGAATAACCTGATCGGCGCTCTCAATGCAAATCGCCTCAAGGTAACTGCCCAAAACCGTTTCAACCGCCTTATCCCAGCCTACCTGCACGTCCAGAAACTCGGCCAGACGCCGGTTTTCGGTCAAATCCACGGACGCAAGCCATGCGCTTAGGTGCTTGTTGTCTTTACCCATCGCATGCTGCTGCAATAACTCCAGCGAAGTGATTTTGCCTTTTACGCTTTGCATTTCCGAGCGGCGCGCATGCAGCTCATCATGATACTGCTTGATCTGCTGCCGTTGCTCGCGTATCTGCTGATGCAGGTCTTCAAGCTGTTGGTGCAGCTCGGCGCGCTGAGTCTCGATAATTTCGATGCCGGCATCCAGCGATTCAATCTCGCTTTGCAAGTCGCCGGCCTCCAGTTCACTGCGCTCGCCGTGCAGCTTATCCAGACGGATTTGCAACTGGCGATTCTGGTTTTCCAATTGCACCGATTTTACCCGCTGCACTTCGGATTGTTCTTTGTAGCTGGAACTGGTCGTCCGGTACGCTTCCCACTGCTCCTGCCAAGCTGTTTTTTGTTGCTGGACTTCCTGTTGGTTATATAAAACGTCTTCCTGCCGCTCCTCGGCAACAATCAACGCTTCTTCCGCTTCAAGCAGAGCCTGTTTGATTTCTTCCAACTGCTGCACATCGGCTTCGAGTTCTTTTAACGACTGGTCGGCCTGCTGGCGCAAACGGTTAATTTCAATTTCGGTTTGTTCGCGGCTGCTTTCGCTGTGTTTGATGGTCTGCTCAAGACCGCTGACCTCAGCGACGATCTGGTAATAATCGCCCTGAGAGCGGGTGGTCTGCTGCTGTTGGGTTTTATGTTCCGTGCGTTTGGCTTCGATGTTGTTATCGATGTCGCGCAATTCCACAAACAAACGGTTATGCTCGTGAGCCACTTCCTGCAATTTTTCATCCAATTGCTTGGCGGCCTGATGGTAGGTATTCCAGCGCATCGCCAACAGTTCCAGCTTGTATTGGCGCTCCTGTTTTTTAAGCTCGGTATATTTTTCGGCCTTTTCGGCCTGCTTTTGCAGGTGCTTGATTTGTTTTTCAACTTCGTCGCGCAAGTCGTCCAGCCGCTCCAGGTTTTCCCTGGTATGTTTCATCCGGGTTTCGGTTTCGCTACGGCGTTCCTTGTATTTGGACACGCCCGCCGCTTCCTCGATATGAATCCGCAAATCATCCGGCTTGGCTTCGACCATCCGGGAAATAGTGCCCTGCTCGATGATCGCATAGCTTCGCGAACCCAGTCCGGTGCCCAGGAATATATCGGTGATGTCCTTGCGGCGGCAACGCGAACCGTTCAGCATGAAAACGGAGGTGCCGTCGCGGCTGACCTGGCGCTTGATCGCAATGGTATCGTATTGAGAATATTCTCCGCCCAACTTGCTGTCGGTGTTATTGAAAACCAGCTCGACCGAAGCCGTGCTGACCGGTTTGCGTCCCGACGAGCCGTTAAAGATCACGTCGGCCATGCTGCCGCCGCGCAAATGCTTGGCCGAACTTTCGCCCATCACCCAGCGCACTGCATCGATAATATTGGATTTGCCGCAGCCGTTAGGCCCGACGATGGCGGTCAGATTACCGCTGATCGGTATGACCGTTTGATCAACAAAAGATTTGAAACCCGAAAGCTTGATTTTTTCCAGTTTCATAGTACTGGTATGAATATCCCGACAGTTGAATTAAAATAACGGCCTATTATTAACGATAATTAGCCGAGTATCGAATTTTTTCGCCTAAAGCGCCTACTTTTGGTACCCCTTTTGATTTTATATACAAGCTGAAAATGACAACACAACCAAGCAAAGATCTGGAAACTTTCGACAACCCAAAACCAGGCCGCGATTACACGATCCGCATCGACGTGCCTGAGTTCACCTGCCTGTGCCCAAAAACAGGCCAGCCGGATTTTGCCACCATCCAAATCGAATACATACCCGGAGCGCTGTGCGTGGAACTCAAAGCGCTGAAACTGTACATGTGGGCATTCCGCGACCAAGGCGCATTCCATGAAGCGGTCACCAATGAAATCCTCGACGACCTGGTAAAAGCCATAGCGCCGAACTTCATGCGCATTCGCGCCGAGTTTAACGTGCGCGGCGGCATCTACACCACCGTCGTCGTCGAACACAAAAATCCCGATTGGCAAGCGCCGGAACTGGTTACGCTGCCTTAAAGCGATATACAGCTAAGATATACCATGCATATCCGACTCTATTATTCACCACGAAGACACGAAGAACACGAAGCTTATGTTTTTCTTCGTGCTCTTCGTGTCTCGGCAACTGCTCCTGCGTTGCTCTACCTCCTGCATCCATGCAGTCGTTCGTGGTGAGTAAAAGCCACCATGGCGAAGACCTACTACACATCGGACATTGCCGTCGCATTAAAATACGACGGCAAAAATGCGCCCAAGGTTACCGCATCAGGCACGGGTCTTACCGCAGAACAAATCCTACAAATCGCCGAACACCACGGAATACCGCTACAAACCGAGCCGGAACTGGCAAGAATTCTGGCTCAAATCCCGTTAGGCGATGAAATCCCCAATGAACTCTATGTTGCCGTCGCCGAAATCATCGCTTTCGCGTATTTCTTAAGCGGCAAAACACCCGACAATTACAAACCATGAATTTTAAAGAAGCCCTGACCACCCTGCCCCAATACGTTCTACCGCATCACGCCCTGTCCGCGATGATGAGCAAACTGACCCATTGCGAAAACAGATCCTTTAAAAACCTGTTTATCAAACAAATCATCAGGCATTACGGCGTCAATATGGACGAAGCGCTGGAGCAGGACATCAACGCCTACAAGAGCTTTAACGACTTTTTCACCCGCAAACTAAAACCCGGTGTTAGACCCATCAGCAGCGAAAGAAACGCGATTGTCTGCCCTGCCGACGGCGCAGTCAGCCAGGCCGGAGACATCACCGACGGCCAAATCTTCCAGGCCAAAGGCAAAAGTTTTACCGCAGCCGACTTGCTGGGCGGCGATGCTGCTCGCGCCGAACCGTTTAACAACGGCGTATTCACCACCATCTACCTGTCGCCCAAAGACTACCACCGCCTGCACATGCCGCTGACCGGCACCTTAAGGGAAATGGTGCATATACCCGGCCGTTTGTTCAGCGTCAATGCGGCCACCGTCAATTCCGTCCCCGGATTATTCGCCAGAAACGAGCGCGTTGCCGCGATATTCGACACCGAAATAGGTCCGATGGCCTTGATATTGGTCGGCGCAATCTTCGTGTCCAGTGTGGAAACCGTCTGGCACGGCGTCGTCACGCCGCCAAGCATTAGCTCAGTGCAAAGCTGGCAGTATGGCGATGATGCGCCTACGTTGAAAATCGGCGAAGAAATGGGGCGGTTTAATATGGGCTCTACGATTATTGTATTGTTTGGTGAGGATAAGGCGCAGTGGGATGACGAGTTTAAAGCGGGTAAAACGGTTAAGTTGGGGGAGTTGATTGGTCGGGTTGCGGGGGACTAACGTTTAAAGTTATTATTCCCCGCTGTGCATATTTTGGATTGGATCACTCATACTTTTAGGTGATGCTGCCTGGATTTACACAACAGAATAACAAGGATTTTTGATTTTTATAAATTCACAAATAACCAAATTACGCAATATTTTGCGTTTAGGATATCTATATTAGTTAAGAGCCACAATTGTCCATTACCACAAAGGAACATCCATGCAACAATTAAATAAAGTAATCATCCTATCTGTCACTTTTCTCTTATCCTTTGCACTTACTGGTTGCTCCGGTGAGCCATCCGTCAGCGATATTGAAAAAGCTATCAAGGCTACTGTTGATCAGGCTACTCAACAAGCGAAAAGCGTAGGTGGTTCTATGATCTCTGACGATATGCTACCCAAAGTATATGAGGTCAAAAAATTAGGGTGCGCGGCAGCGCAAGACGCCTCAGGATATAACTGCGACGTCGAAGTGGACTCCTCCGCACCATTTATTGGTCGTAACAAGCGGGTATCGAAAATCCGCTTTGTAAAAGGCAGTGATGGTTGGGTTATAACTGAATAACCAAAAACGCCAAGCGGGCCGGGGTTTGTAACCCCGGCCCTAACGTTTCTGAGCTATCTGAACGAAGCAGTCCTGTAGGCCGGAATAAGCTGGTTTGAGAGGCAGCTAAAATCGGCGTTTCCAGCAAACACTACCCAAACTACTGTTTTGAGAGCTGCCCATGAGTCCCGTAGGGTGCGCATCGTGCTCCTTTTCGGTGTCCAGCGTAATGAAAATCTTGATACCCTAAATGGATTGTCCATTAGAATGCTTTAAAATTTCAAAATCATTCTGGCATTCGTAAATGGTGCGCGATGCGCACCCTACCTGACTTATATCCATTCTGATATGATTAATTTATGAAACCTTCCATTGCACTTAACTTAAAGCGAGACGCAGTGCGCGAAGCTGCGAACCGCTTCCATACCGCAAACCCTCGAGTGTTCGGCTCCGTCCTTCATGGAGAAGATCAAGACGGCAGCGACCTTGATTTGCTGGTGGACGCATTGCCCGGTACCACTTTATTTGATCTTGGCGGTTTGCAAGTTGAACTGGAAGAGCTTCTCGGCGTCCCCGTCGATTTGCTGACTCCCGGCGATCTACCTCCGAAGTTCCGAGATCAAGTGCTTGCGGAGGCTCGGTCTATATGAATGAAAACCGTCTCCCCGACTACTTGGACCACATGTTCGAAGCCGCGCAACAAGCGTGCAACTACACAGAGGGTCTGAATAAGAATGACTTTATTGCCGACAAGCGCACTCAGCAAGCGGTGATCCTGAACCTCGTCATCATCGGTGAAGCCGCCACCAAGCTGCTCAAGGACTACAGCAAATTTCTCGACCAGCATCCTGACGTACCGTGGCGAAGCATGAAAGGCATGCGCAACCGCATCGCGCATGGTTACTTCGACATCGACCTTGATGTGGTATGGGAAACGGTGCAGACTGCATTGCCGCAACTGCTTGAACGGCTGCCCGCCATCCGTGAAGATGCGAACAATGAAGGAAATGAAGCCCTGTAGCCTCCTGGTGCGAATCAGCCCTGTAGGCCGGAATAAGCCGGTTTGAGCGGCAGCGAAAATCGGCGTTTCCGGCAAACACTACCCAAACTCGCCGGAAACGCCACCTCGCGCTACGCGCTTGCTGGTCTTATTCCGGCCTACTGTTTTGAGAGCTGCTCATGAGCGATTACCGACGCTTGTATATTCCCGGCGGGACATATTTCTTTACCTTGGTCACTTATCGTCGTCAACCGATCTTCTCCGATGACGAATGGGTGGAGCAGCTTCGCAAATCCTTTCGTGGGGTAAAAGAGAAACGCCCTTTCGATCTGCTGGCGGCGGTGGTTTTGCCGGATCATCTGCATTGTCTTTGGCGTTTACCTGAAGGCGATTCCGACTTTTCCACCCGCTGGCAAATGGTCAAGGCCGACTTTTCACGACATATTCCTGCAAAAATCCGAAAAAACGGAGCAAAAACGGTTTGGCAACCGCGCTTTTACGATCACTGTATCCGCGACGAAAACGACTTCCATAAACATCTGGATTATATCCATTACAACCCGGTCAAACACGGCTTGGTCTCCACGCCCGGCGAATGGCCGCATAGCTCTTTTGCGCGTTTTGTTGCGCTTGGTTGGTATGCAAACAACTGGGGCGATATTGCGCCTCCCGATGTGGAAGACATAGAACACGAGTAGCACCGTAGGCCGGAATAAACCGGTTCGAGCGACAGCGAGAACTGGCGTTTCCGGCAAATACCACCGGAACTCGCCGGAAACGCCACCTCGCGCTACGCGCACTTCGACAAGCTCAGGACAGGCTTGGATGGTCTTATTCCGGCCTACGATCATTTAAGACTGTGCAATCTTGAATAATTTGTAAAAATTCTCAGTCGATAATTTTGCAATTTCATCGACCGTCGTTCCACGCAACTCCGCCAGTTTTTCCGCAACGTAGCGCACGTAGGTCGGATAGTTGGGTCTGCCGCGAAAGGGTACTGGCGCCAGATAAGGCGAGTCGGTTTCGATCAGGAAGCGGTCGGCGGGCACTTTTTTGGCGACTTCCTGGATTTCCTTGGCGCTGTTAAAGGTGACAATGCCGGAGAAGGAAATATAAAAATTCAAATCCAAGGCTTTTTGGGCAAACTCCCAGTCTTCGGTAAAACAGTGAATAATCCCGCCTACTTCACTCGCACCCTCTTCTTCCAAGATGCGCAGGGTATCGTGTTTGGCTTCGCGGGTATGGATAATCAACGGTTTTTTCAATGCTTTTGCGGCGTTAATATGGTTCCTGAAACGCTGGTGTTGCCAGCTTAAATCGCCTTCGCTGCGAAAATAATCCAGGCCGGTCTCGCCGATGCCGATGACTTTGCCGGGTTCACCTAAAGCGATCAGTTCTTCGACGCTGGGGTCTTTGCCATCCTGAACATTAGGATGCACACCCACGGTCAGGGATATTTGCGGATAAGGGCTAACCAAATCCAGCATTGCCGGATAGGATTCCAAATCTATCGAGATGCAAAGCAGATGTTCAATTTTGCAGTTTGCCGCTTCGTGCATGAAGCAGGAAAAATCATTTTGATAAGGCGCCAGATCGATACGATCCAGATGGCAATGGGAGTCTATTAACATGAAAGTTTTTTTATAAAAGCAGGCGAAAGGCACAAGGCTAAGGGCGAAAAAACCTGAGCGTCAACGTCCGCCCTTAGCCTTTCGCCTTTTGTCTTATTTACATAGTATGCGTGGAACGGTCGCTCTCTAAGGAACCGGCCAGATAGTTTTCTATTTTGTTGCGCGATATGCCGCCGTCCTGATCGCTAAATTGTACGCCGATGCCGCCGGCTCTGTAGCCTTCCGAACCGGGCGGCGTTATCCAGATGATTTTTCCGGCTATCGGCAAACGCTCTGTCTCTTCCATTAAATTGAGCAGCATGAAGACTTCCTGCCCCATTTCATATTTACGGTCGGTCGGAATAAACAGCCCGCCATTGATCACAAAAGGCATGTAGGCTGCATACAAAGCGTTTTTATCTTTGATTGAAAGGGACAATATGCTTTGTCCGGCTGCATCTGCCATGGTCATTGACTCCGGTTAAGTTCGTGCCATTGGATTAAAATTTCTTCAAACAACAGCTGCTTGTTTATTTGGGTATCCAGCCGCTGCCGGCCCGCCAATAATAAATCATACAATTTATAAAGTCCTTTTAATTCTAGTCGTTGGGACAGCTCTTGCAATTGTCCGTTCAAGTCCGGGTTATACAGGTTTTCGGTCTTGGGGTGATAACAGCACTTGGTTAAATCGATAACCCAGGATGTGATCCAGAATATTAACGGCGATGCGGGCAACTTGTGCCAGTCTTCGGCAATCATGACCGGAGATTTTAGCTGTTTAGCTATCGCTACCCAGGCATTGAAACATTCATTACGCAAGGTTAAGGTTGCATCGTTGGCATAATCCAGCGCCAGTAAAGGTGTGCCTTGCGCCAAAGAGATGTTGCCTTGCAGGCTTTTGTTCGCGGCGGCATCGCAGTGCAAGGTCTCTGCCAGCCATGCAACGACAGTTTCCCTATTCGGTGTGGCTACCGGCAGTTTCTGGCAACGGCTGATGATAGTCGCCGGCAGTTTAGACGGTTTTTCGGTGATTAAGATGATAAGGGTACGCTCGGTCGGTTCTTCCAGACATTTTAAGAACGCATTAGCCGCTGCGTTGTTCATCTTGTCGGCCGGATTGATAATCACAACGCGATAAGTCTCAAACTGGGGTTTTAAGGTCAAGCGGGTAATCAGGCTGCGTATCTGTCCGATGGTAATGTCTTTGCCCGGTTCCTCGGGCTGTAGCTGGATGAAATCGGGATGCGTTTCGGCATTAATCAGCAAACAGCTATTGCAAAGACCGCAAGCCGTGCCGTCGGCCTTTGGCGTTGCGCAAAGCAGGGCTGCGGCGAACTGATCGGCCAGATGCTGTTTGCCTAGCCCTTTATTGCCGGTAATGAGTAAAGCCTGGGGAATGCGGTTTTGGGCAATATAACTGCACAGATGCTCCCAGTTTTGCTGTTGCCAGGGTAATAACCGGTTTGCTAAGGTCACTTTATGCTGCCATGCCTGAAGGAAGTCTGGCAATTCAGGGCGCATAAACCGAGCAAAGTGCGAATCACGTCGGTAATGGCTCTTTGCACATCGGCTAACGGCTGGTTGGCTTTTATCAGTTTGATACGTTCCGGGTACAGTTCGGCCTGCAACAGATAAGCCCGCCTGACGCTTTCAAAAAAACTGATTTTTTCCGACTCGAAACGATCGAAAGCACCGCGTTTCCTGACCCGTTCTATGCCGATCTCGACCGGCGCATCCAACAGCAAGGTTAAATCCGGTTTTAATGTGCCTTGCACCAGATGTTCCAGCCATTCGATGGTGCTGATCTTCATGTTCCGCCCCCCACCCTGATAGGCGTATGTGGCATCGGTAAAGCGATCGCAAAGCACCCATTTTCCTTGCGCCAACGCGGGTTCAATCACATGTTTGATATGCTGGGCTCTCGCCGCAAACATCATCAATAACTCGGCCTGTTCAGAAATGGCCTCGCTTTTGTTGTTCAGCAATAATTGGCGTATTTTTTCGGCAAGCTCGGTGCCGCCGGGTTCGCGGGTCACGACAACCGAAATGTTGTGTTGCTCCAGGTAGTCTTTTATGAAAGCCATATTGGTGGATTTGCCTACCCCTTCCCCACCTTCGAGTGTAATAAATTTCCCTCGGATCATTTCTTTTTCCTTTGAAATTTGTCTACGGCCGAATTATGGTCTTTTAAGGTCGCTGAAAACACATGCGTACCATCGCCTCGCCCTACAAAATAAAGACTGTCGCCTTGGTCAGGATGCAGCACTGCATTAAGAGCGGCCCGTCCCGGCATCGCAATCGGCGTTGGCGGCAAGCCGCCGATAACATAGGTATTGTACGGTGTGGCTGCGGTTAAATCTTTAGATTTAATATCGCCCTGATAACTGTCGCCCATCCCGTAAATAACGGTAGGGTCGGTTTGCAGCAACATCTTTTGTTCCAGCCTGCGGATAAACACACCGGCTATCTGAGGCCTTTCGGCGGCTGCGCCGGTTTCCTTTTCTACAATTGAAGCAAGAATCAGGGCTTCGTAAGGCGTTTTAAACGGCAGGCCTTCCGCTTTATTGAGCCACTCTTGTTGCAATACCGACTGCATTTTGTCGTAAGCTCTTTTTAATAACGATACATCGGGTGTATGTTTTTCAAAGAAATACGTGTCGGGGAAAAACAAACCTTCGGGGGACTGCTTGGCCGCGCCAGTTCCCGACTGGCTTGCGGCATTCACACCATCCTTGGCGATCGCCGCGCCAGTTCCCGACTGGCTTGCGGCATTCATATCGTCCTTGGCAATCGTCACATCAGTTCCAGGCTGGCTTGAAGTATTCACACCATCATTAGCGGTCGCCACCTCAGTTCCAGACTGATTCACAGCATTCACGTCGTCCTTGGTAACCGCTACGCTGGTTCCCGGCTGAGTTGCGGTATTCACATCATCTTTAGCGGTCGCCGCGACTGCATCAGGTGGGTTTGCGGCATTTTTTTCAGGTTCGGGAGGCGGAGCAACTGCCGAAAATTTGGCATCCAGGTTGAGTTTGCTCATTACATTTTCAAAAGCAACGCCGCTTAAGGTATGCTCAATATCGGCATTTTTCTCGATTTCATGCATTATTTCCTTAAAGCTCCAACCTTCCGGAAATGTAATCGCATGTTGTTTTGTTTTTCCCTGAACAAATAACGCTATTATTTTGGGAGCGGTTAAGCCGGGGGTTAACTCGTATTCTCCGGTTTTGAGCTTTCTCAGTGCATTTTTTTGTAAGGCGATGACTTTAAACCAGAACGGCTTAAGGACCAGTTTTTCAGCTTCCAGCTTATCGATAATGCGATCAAGCGAGTCGCCTTTTTCAATTTCTATCAAAACCGTTCTATCGAACAGCAAAGGCTGGCGTACCGCGCTTTGATAGTCCATCCATATCCAGCCGCCGGCAAAACTCAGGATCAACACAGCAAAGCCAATGATTTCATTGTTCCTTGTTAAGTGTTTCGACAACCACTTTCTGAATTGCTCTATCTTTTTCATCCTGCCTCCATGCAGTCATTACGGGTAAATCTGTACAGCCAGCTTTGAATGCTTTGGGTTACCGGGCCGACTGAAAAGTGCGCCGTTTCGATTTGCTTGATCGGCCAGACGCCGATAATAGAATTACAGACGAACGCTTCATCAGCCGATAACAGCTCGTCTTTGCTAAACCTATGCTCAATGACCGGAAGACCGTGGTCGACCGAAAGCGCCGTTATAATGCCGCGCATAATACCGGCAACGCCTGATTGGACCAGTTCCGCAGTATAGAGGCTGTTATTTTTAACGTAGAACAAATTGGTCATTGTTCCTTCAATAACATAATCATTGACGTCCAGCATAAGCCCTTCCTGAATGTCCGGTTCACTCCATTCAGCCCTCGCCATAACCTGCTCAAGCCGGTTCAGGTGCTTGATGCCCGCCAAAGCCGGATTCAGGCCTAACCGGGTTGCGCAAAAACGGGCGACTACGCCCCGCTCCGAATAGGTTTCAGGATAATCAGGATAAGGATGAAGACTTAAGACGCGGGTCGGGTGAATGGCATCGGGTTGGCGATAACCCCGCCCCCCCGAGCCGCGCGTGACTATGATTTTAAGCACAGCCCGGCGGTGCGTATGCCATCGGCGGCAAAGCTCCTTAGCTTCAAGGCGGAGCAATTCGGCATCGGGACAAGGGATATGCAGCCGACGACAACCTGAATTTAACCGCGCTAAGTGGCGTTCCAGAAAAACAGGCTGATCGTCCCTGACTTCAATGGTTTCGAACAAGCCGTCGCCATATTGAAACCCGCGATCGGATATTTCGATATGCGCCTTGCTTTCACCATTGATGAGGATCATTTTTTAGCCTGATAGGCAAATGGCGGGCAGAAAAGCGCTGCCCGCCCTACGACTAATTACTCGTAGCGTTTAAAAACTAACGTGCCGTTAGTGCCGCCAAAGCCAAAGGAATTGGACATGGCTATATCGATTTTCATATTTCTTGCGGTATTCGGGACGTAATCAAGGTCACATTCAGGATCCTGATTTTCCAGGTTAATGGTTGGCGGAGCAATTTGGTTTTTGATGCTTAATGCAGTCAACACCGCCTCGATACCGCCTGCAGCGCCTAATAAATGGCCAATCATGGATTTTGTCGAACTGACCGCAACTTTATAGGCGTGGTCGCCCAATGCCGCTTTCATCGCCTGGGTTTCACCCACATCGCCGGCTGGCGTTGATGTGCCGTGTGCGTTGATATAATCGATTGCATCGGCATTTAAACCGGCATCACGCAGTGCATTTTTCATGCAGCGCGCAGCGCCTTCGCCGCCGGGTGAAGGTGTCGTCATGTGATAAGCGTCGCCGCTCATGCCAAAACCGACCAATTCAGCATAAATCTTTGCGCCGCGGGCTTTGGCGTGTTCCAGTTCTTCAAGAACCACAACACCGGCGCCATCGCTTAATACAAAGCCGTCTCGGTCTTTGTCCCAGGGACGGCTGGCGGCTTGCGGATCATCATTGCGGCGGGACAAGGCTTTTGCCGAAGCAAAACCGCCCATTGCCGTCGGTGAGGTTGTGCAGCGCTCAGCCCCGCCCGCAATCATTACATCGGCATCGCCATGTTGAATTAAGCGTGCCGCATCGCCAATGTTATGCGTACCTGTGGAACAAGCGGTAACAATTGCGTAATTCGGCCCTTTTAATCCGTATTTGATTGAAAGGTTGCCTGAAATCATGTTGATAATGTTGCCGGGAACAAAAAACGGCGAGATACGTCGCGGACCGCTTTTGTCATAGGTTGCATAACATTCTTCAATGCCGGTAATGCCGCCGATACCCGATCCGATCGCAACGCCGATGCGATCGGCATTAGCCTCGGTGACTTCAATACCTGAGTCTTCAATAGCCTGACAGCCCGCCGCGATACCGTAATGGATGAAACCGTCCATGCGTTTGGCGTCTTTTTCAGGAATATATTGGCTAATATCAAAATTCCTTATAACGCCGCCAAAGGTAGTGGCGAAAGGAGAAATATCGAAGGAATCAATTGGGCCTATGCCGCTTTTACCATTGATAATACCATCCCAAGTTTCCGAGACTGTGTTAGCTAAAGGCGTAATTGCGCCTAATCCAGTTATTACAACTCGACGTTTGCTCAATGTGATTTACCGTAAGAATGAAAGGCGGGGACAAAAGGTTAGTTATGTAGGTTGGAAAGTGCAACGCAACACAACAGTTGAAGCAATATGCACTAAGTATGGGTTACGCTACGCACGGTTTGTGTTTCACGCACGTCTGGAACGCCTATTTTGGCATTCCATCTCCCCCGTCCCTGGGGTTGTAACCCAAACCTACACGCTTAAACTAAAAATCAGTTTTAAGCGTTTTTTACTACGTAATCGATAGCTTGCTGAACAGTGGTGATTTTTTCAGCTTCATCGTCTGGAATTTCGCATTCGAATTCTTCTTCAAGAGCCATAACGAGTTCAACTGTATCAAGAGAATCAGCACCTAAATCATCTACGAATGAAGCATCGGTAGCGATATCTTCTTTAACACCCAATTGTTCTGCAACAATCTTTTTTACTCGTTCTTCAATGTTACTCATAATTATTATCCTCAAACAATGTAAGTTACCCAGCGTCTAATCTGAGACCTACAATAGTATTGTTATTAATTTTATTTGAAATCCCGTCTCCGGAAATTCCAGACGGCGGGGGGATTATACTTTATATTGTAAAAATATCACAATATTAAGGCGGACATACTATACGGCCTATAGGCAACACCTCTTACGGCATGAACATGCCACCATTTACATGAATATTTTCACCGGTAATATACGCGGCACCTTCAGAAGCCAAAAATGAAACCGTATGGGCGATTTCTTCCGCTTTGCCCAAACGAGACAGGGGAATAGACGACAATAAATTGTTTTTAATATCATCACTCAGCTCTTTGGTCATATCGGTGTCAATAAACCCAGGCGACACGGTGTTGATGGTGATATTACGCGACCCGACTTCTTTGGCCATCGATTTGGCAAAGCCAACCATCCCGGCTTTTGCTGCTGCATAATTGGCTTGGCCGGCATTACCGGTCGAACCCACTACGGATGAAATATTGATAATACGACCTGTTTTGGCTTTCATCATGCCTCGCAGTACGGCTTTGCTCATGCGAAAAATCGAAGTCAGGTTAGTATTGATAATATCATCCCATTCTTCGTCCTTCATGCGCATCAACAAATTATCGCGGGTAATGCCGGCATTATTAACCAGCACCGTCGGCGCTCCAAACTCGGTATTAATAATGTCCATGACTTCCGCGATAGATTCAGGATTGCCGACATCAAGCTTTAAACCCTTGCCGTTCTCACCCAGATAAGTGGAAATTGAGTCGGCGCCATTATCTGTAGTCGCGGTGCCGATAACAAGAAAACCATCTTGAGCCAATCTTTCCGCAATTGCACGGCCTATGCCGCGGCTTGCGCCTGTTACCAAAGCTACTTGTTTAGCCATTGAGTTGCTCCAATACTGTATTTAATGTTCCCGGGTCATAAATAGACAAGTGCTCCGCATCCTTGGCAATTCGCTTGTTCAAGCCGATCAACACCTTACCGGGACCGCATTCGACAAAACAGGTAACGCCCTGATCATGCATGAATTTGATGCTGTCGGCCCAGCGCACCGGCTTATAGAGTTGTTCTTTTAATGCGTTGCGAATGACTTCGGGAGCGCTGTGCGATGCGACATCTACATTATGAATCAGCGTCATTTTTGGCGTATCAATAACGGTATCCTGCAATTGCCGATCCAGTTTTTGAGCCGCCGACTCCATTAAAGCGCAATGAGAAGGAACACTGACCGGCAACAGTACCGCCCGCTTGGCTCCCGCCGCTTTTGCCCCGAGCATCGCCCTTTCAACGGCAGCAGCATTGCCAGCAATAACCACCTGACCCGGCGAATTGAAGTTGACCGCAGACACTATTTCGGACTCAGCCGCATCTGCGCAAACCTTAACGACTTGATGATCCTCAAGCCCCAAAATCGCCGCCATTGCACCGGCGCCGGAAGGCACAGCCTCCTGCATCAGCAGGCCTCTTGTCGCAACCAGTTTGATACCATCTTCAAACGCCATCGCATCGGAACAAACCAAGGCGGTGTATTCACCCAAGCTGTGCCCGGCCATCCACGCCGGACGGACATTACTGTGCTTGCACCATATTTCCCAAACGGCGACACCGGCAGCCAACATTGCAGGCTGGGTATTATGCGTTTGATTAAGCTCCTCTGCCGGTCCTTTGGCGACGATAGACCATAGGTCCTTGCCCAACGCGTCGGATGCACGCTCGAAAGTATGTTTCACTTCAGGATAGCTGGCAGCCAAATCGGTTAACATGCCGACAGATTGCGAACCCTGCCCCGGAAACACAAAAGCTAAGTTGTAAATTTGGTTATTCATTTCAATACGCTTTTAGTATTTAATTAATGCGGAACCCCAAGTGAATCCCGCCCCAAATGCTTCAAGCAAAACGACTTGTCCACGCTGAATACGTCCATCCCGAATCCCCTCATTGAGGGCAAGCAGCACCGATGCGGATGAGGTATTACCCTGATTCTCAAGCGTCAAAACCACATGATCCATGGACATTTTTAATTTTTTTGCTGTCGCCGCAATAATCCGCATGTTCGCCTGATGAGGAACCAGCCAGTCAATATCGGATTGCTGCATGTTGTTTGCAGCCAGCGTTTCATCGACTATACGGCCCAGCGTGTTAACAGCGACCTTAAATACTTCGTTGCCGCGCATGTTGATGTAACCGGCTTCATCTTTACCTGCCTCAATTGCCACCTGAGGATTTGGACAATACAACAGGTCCTCATACTCACCGTCAGAATGAATATGAGTCGATAAAATACCGGCTTCATCCGATGCACTCAGCAATACCGCTCCCGCGCCATCACCAAATAAAATACAGGTACCCCGATCCGTCCAGTCAACAAGACGCGAACAAATTTCGGTCCCCACGACCAGAACCTTCTTGGCCGCACCTGATTTAATATATTGATCGGCAATACTCAGAGCAAAAATCGAGCCTGAACATGCCGCCTGCACATCAAAAGCGACGCAGTTTTTAATACCCAAGCGCTGCTGCAACAAACAGCCTGTGCTAGGGTAAACACGATCAGGTGTCCCGGTCGCGACAATAATCAAGTCAATTTCGTTGGGATCGCAAGCCGCAGCCTCTATGGCTTGCCTTGCGGCAATTTCAGCCATGCTTGAGGCGGTTTCATCAGCCCCTGCAATCCGACGACTTTTAATGCCGGTTCGTTCAAAAATCCAGCTGTCGGAAGTATCAACGGTTTGTGATATTTGCTCATTGGTGCGAACTTCTTCCGGCAAATAGCCCCCGGTACCGATTACTCTTGAATAACGAGTCATGCATTTTCTCTCAGAGCCAAAGTCTTTTCGACTTGTTCGCTTATTTTTCTAATAACATCTTTCTTGACTTCAACTTCAGCAAGATGAACGGCTGTTTTAAACGCCAACACATCAGCGCCGCCATGGCTTTTAATAACCAGTCCGCGCAATCCTAAAAAGCTTGCGCCATTATATAAACGCGGATCAATACGGTTTTTAAACGATTTAAGCACCGGATAGGCCAGCAGCCCCGCCAATTTGGTTACCGCGTTTTTGCCAAAAGCCTCTTTTAGCGCCGTGCCGATCATTTTTGCCGCGCCTTCAATGGACTTGAGTGCGACATTGCCGACAAAACCGTCCGCGACAATCAGGTCGACCTGGATATGACCGGCATTTAAAGAATCCCCTTCCACATAGCCTATGTAATTTAACGGCGAATTTTCCAGTAATTTTGCAGCCGATTTAACCTGCTCATTACCTTTCACGTCTTCTTCGCCGATATTTAACAAGCCCACTCTGGGATTATCAATATTTTCAACCGCTTTGACCAGCTCTGAGCCCATTACTGCAAACTGAAAAAGGTGTTCCGCCGTGCAATCCACGTTTGCACCCAAATCAAGCACATGGGTATGCCCGTTAATTGACGGTAATGTGGAAATGATGGCAGGACGATCAATACCGGGAATCATTTTAAGCACAAAACGGGCAGTAGCCATTAAGGCTCCGGTATTACCGGCGCTAACGCAGGCGTCCGCACGCCCGTCATGAACCAGGTTAATAGCAACCCGCATTGACGAATCTTTTTTATTTTTTAGCGCCTTGGACGGCGATTCATCCATTCCTACGCATTGTGATGCATGCTGAATAGAGAGCCTGTCCCGGTAATCAATTAGCGCCCGGGCTAACTGCGGCTTCAGAACAGCCTCATCGCCCACTAAAATCAGTTTTAAGTCTGGATTGCTTTTAAGACAATCCAATGATGCAGGAATGGTGACTTCAGGACCGTAATCCCCGCCCATTGCATCAATCGAAATTGTTAGGCTCACGCTTACGGATGACTCCTGAGTTATTAAAAAGAAGCCGAAGCTGATTAGATCAGGTTCGGCATATCATCATGCTAAAGGACGGAAATTTTATTAATCTTCGTCGCCGGCGCTTACGATTTGACGGCCTTTAAAGAAGCCATCGGGAGTTACATGGTGACGGATATGGGTTTCACCTGTCATTGCATCTTGAGACAAGGTTTTGCCTGTTAACGCGTCATGTGAACGACGTTGACCGCGTCTTGAACGCGTTACTTTACTTTTTTGTACGGCCATTATAAATCTCCAGTGTTTTTAAGTTTGGCTAAGATGGAAAAAGGATTTTCGGTAGACGACTGCTGCTCATGAGATAAAGAGTCCACCTTTTTGATGTCCGGCTTCTGGGCGAGACAATTGTGCTGATGCTTGGGAAAAGTCGGCAAGATAAGCAATAACTCGTCTTCAACAATGTTCTTTAGAAGAACTTTCCCTTCATCGACCAACAACGGCTCGTATTCCTCGGGCAACCTGTTTGCTTGATCTATTGAAGTAACGATACCTAGTTTAATGCTATTGCTAACAGGCCATTGCACCGCCTGCAGGCAATTTTGGCATTCAAGTTCCAAAACCGCTTCTATTTTTCCTTCAACTTTGGCCAACCTTCCTTCCCGGCCAAAAAAAAGATCCACAGTCACAACTCCCGAATCGCTAAACAGAATATCCGCCAAACGATCCAGACTACTTACAGGTATTTGCCCCTTCAATTCACCACGCTTATCCGCCAGGTGCAAAGGATCTATGAATTCAGGTAATCGAGCTAACATAACCGCGCAATGGTATATGGAAACAACAAATCCGTCAAATCCAAAAAACTCCCGGCGCTCAAGCGGATACCATTAAAAGCCCGTATATTCAAGCAATAAGATGTAAGTTAATTAATTACAAGCCGAGTATCAACGCTTAACTATTACCGGTTTATTGGAAAGTTCATTCGAATTATCTGCGGTGGACGGAAAATGAGTAGCCAGCAACAATGTAATGCTCTCAATGCCTTGCAGAGATCCACGCAAAAAATCACCCCGTTTAAATGCTTTTCGCATAGCCTCTGCTATAGCATCCCACTCGCTTTGACTCACAAGCTTAGTAATACCCCGGTCTGCGATAATATGAACCTCACGATCCGCCAGCAGCAGGTAAATTAAGACACCGCTGTTTTCCTCGGTATCCCAGACCCGCAAATCCGAAAACACTTCTATCGCACGTTGACGGGTCGACACGCCACGCCAAACTTTACCCAGTGCAAGCGCATTTTCAACGGCAAAACGAAGTTCGCCGCTATGCTGATGCTCGGAGTGTTTAATTGATTTTTCTATGCCGTCCAACGCCTTCTTGGAAAATAACACGCGCCAACGCCAAGGCGGCATAAAGGCATGGCGAAACCAACGTTTAATATTTACCATGACCCTGATGCGCCTCCTCCGCCAAAATCGCCTCCGCCGCCACTCCACGAACTTCCACCACTACTCCCGCCGAAGCCGCTGTCGCCGCTCCATGAACTCCCGCTGCGGCTTCCGCCGTAGCCGCCGCCAGACCAATCTCGCCCGCCCACTTGTAAAAGCCCGACAATAGCAAAAACCATTATCCCGATAAATAACGCCAGCCACAAAGTCAACCCAAAAAACAATACAGCCACCATACCGCTACCCAATCCTGCCAGCATCGAGCCGATTAAGCGTCCTACTATCAGGGACAGCACGAAACCCGCAATCAAGCCTCCGAACAAGGTCATCATAAATGCCGCCTCATCCTGTGGATCGCCTTGATTTTCAGGCGGCGGAGGCAAAACCTCGCCTTCTATCAGCTTCATTAGACGTATAACCCCGGCATCGATACCGCCCGCATAGTCGCCGACCTTAAAATACGGCGTAATGGTCTCCTCTATCACCCGCTTTGCGACAGCATCGGGAATAACGCCCTCCAGGCCGTAGCCGACTTCGAGACGTAGCTTCCGGTCATCTTTAGCCACTATCATGATGACGCCATCATCGACGCCTTTACGGCCGATTTGCGATAAATCGGCAACCTCAATGCCGAATTCGGCTATATCTTTGGGCTGAGTGCTCGGGACGATTAATACCGCAATCTGACTGCCTTTTTGAGCCTCAAATGCAGCCAACTTGTCTTCCAGCGCTACGACCTGCTCGGTGCTGAGCGTAGCGGTAAGGTCGATGACGCGACGCGACAGCTCGGGAACGCCAACAACCGCCCAGGCCTGCATGCAACATAGCAGCAGGAAAAAGCCGAGCCCGTAGCGGGTGCGGAAAAATATCGAAGATAACATATTAATGACTGCTAACCGGCGCAGCTGCACCAAAATCCACTTTAGGCGGCTGCGCAATGGCTTGTTCGTTTTCTACCGTAAAGCTCGGCTTGGTTTGATAACCGAACATCATCGCGGTAAGGTTGAAAGGAAAAGAACGCACCGTAACATTGTATTCCTTTACCGCAGCAATATAGCGATTGCGCGCCACAGTAATACGATTTTCCGTGCCTTCCAATTGTGCTTGTAAATCACGGAACAAGCCATCGGCTTTCAGTTGCGGGTAATTTTCCGCCACCGCCAACAACCGTGAAATCGCACTGGTCATTTGCCCCTGCGCGGCAATAAATTTCTGGAGCGCTTGCTCATCATTGACCAATTCCGGCGTAGCCTGCACCGCGCCCACTTTGGCGCGGGCCTCGGTCACTTCGGTCAGTACATCCTTTTCGTGAGCCGCATAGCCTTTCACCACATTCACCAGATTCGGCACCAGATCGGCGCGGCGCTGGTACTGGTTTAATACTTCCGCCCAGGTCGCTTTAATATCCTCGTCACTGGACTGCAACGTGTTATAACCGCAGCCGGACAAAACCGTCATCATCAACAAAACAATCAGCCGTTTAAACATATCACCCTCGCGCTTAGATTTTGTTCTTTAAAAATTAAACCGCCACGAACCGAAAGAAACCACCCCGTTTCGATTCATTTTTTCGCATTATCCCACGCACCGGCCGCATTAGCCATCACCACTGCCGACAGGCAACCGAAAGCCGCAATGATGCCAAGTAAAGGGTATAAACCGCCGTTACGCAAGACGCAACTGTTTGAGTTTAGCGCGAGCTTCACCGCCATTGATGTCCGGCATTATTCTTAACTCCAGCGTCTTTACCTGATCAAGCCTGACCTCATAATGTTCGATTTCGCGGGTGGTATCAGGAGGACTAAAGTGATATTGCTGACGTAAAAGCTCCCGGTAAGCGCTTTCCTTATCCATCAACCAACATAGGACAAATTCCTGGGTGCGTGACTGCTGTTGCTCATCGATCACCAGAAAAATATGTTCAACGATGCGAGGTTGATCGAACACAATACGAATCGTTTGCTCGCCGCTGCTTGCCGCCTGCCATCCTGTTGATGAATCCTCAGTCAGCAACAAGGCTGACTCTACAGGATATTCACGGCACTCCGACGTAAACTCTACTTGAGCAAGCTGCTCAAGATCCAGAAAATTTAAATCGGAGGGCAGAATGTTTTTAGCGACCTGATTGATCATTATCTTGCGCATTATGGCTCACCTGTTGCAATGTGTTGTTCCGGCTTGGCGCTGCTCGTTGTGAATAAACAGTTTAATCCACTGCTGCCCGGTAAAGATAAGTATTTTTCATAGCCCCCTATTTTTATGCTCCCATTGCGCAGCCTGCTAGAGGGATGAATACCTAAAAATACTGGGACAGTCTTCCTGCTTCAAGCATCTATACACCCCGCCACAAACCTCAGATGAATACACAATCAGAAGCCAATTTGTTATTCCGGCGTGGCCAACCCATGTTTTTTTTGAAACCTTTAAACCCACGCAGGGGAAATTTGGTTGTACCTTGTCCGCTTCATATCTTACAATCCTGCCGGGTGTACAGTAAGGTTACTGGGCGTGTAGGTTCCACCACATTAATAACAAATAACATTAATAAATATTCTGGAGGATAGTATGTTTAAAATTCGTTCGCTGGTTACAGCGCTGGCGTTAGCAGGTTCGGTTTCTGTCGCTTCGGCTTGGGATGCATTACCGACACAAGCTGATGCTCCGGCTGATAACCCCACTACCGCGGCTAAAGTTGAGCTGGGGCAAATGCTTTATCATGACCCGCGCTTATCTTCTACAGGCACTGTTTCCTGCGCTTCCTGCCATAACACCATGCTCGGAGGCGAAGACAACAGACCTAATTCCATGGGCGTTAACGGCCAAACCGGCGGACGCAGCGCACCGACAGTTTGGAATTCCGCATTTAATAAAGTCCAGTTTTGGGATGGCAGAGCCGCAAGTTTGGAAGAGCAAGCAGCCGGCCCCGTGACCAATCCTATTGAAATGGGCATGAAAAGCTGGGATGACGTAGTCGCCCGCTTGCAGTCGATCGAAGGTTATCAAAAAGCATTCGAGGAAGCTTTCGGAAAAGGCACTATTTCCAAAGAAAATGCAACCAAAGCGATTGCCGCATACGAAAGAACATTGATTACGCCAAACAGCCCTTACGATAAATACTTAGGCGGCGATAAATCGGCTTTGTCGGCGCAACAGGTTCGCGGCATGGAAAAAGTTGCTGAATTGGGCTGCACAAGCTGCCATAGCGGCCCGGCGTTTAACGGTCCGGGTACGTTCCAGAAGTTTCCTGTGATTCCAAATGGTTACTGGGAAGCACAACATCATTTCGGCAAGGATAAAGGTTTAGCGGAAGTCAGTAAAAAACAGGCGGACGAGCATTTGTGGAAAGTACCGACTTTGCGTAACGTGGCTTTGACCGCGCCTTATTTCCACAACGGTTCGGTTAAAACACTGGATCAAGCAGTCACTTTGATGGCCAAATTGCAATTGGGCAAAGATTTGAGCAAAGACGAAGTTGCCGATATTGTGGCGTTTTTGAATAGTTTGACCGGCGAGTTCCCTAAACAGAAAATGCCTGTTTTACCTGGCACTCCGGGGTCCACTTTTAACTAGATTGTGATCAAGCGATGACTCATTGCCATCGCTATCACTTTGTAAGGGCGCATTGTATGCGCCCTTTTTTGTGCCGCCGTTTTTGCGTTATTCTGCGTTGTAAATAGGCATTGCGGCAATACGGGCATCGATCTGCTGCAATATCTCCTGATAAACAGGGCTGTCTATGGATTCAAAGCGCTGTTTGAATTCAGCCTCATTCATATGCTCGGGAAGATCTCTGGGGTCCGGCATGAAATCGCTGTAATCTTTTATCCCGGACATGGCTTTTTGCATTTTGCGCGCACTTTCCGGTGACGATGTCGCCATTTCACCGAAGCGCGTACCGGCTTTGTCTGCGGCCAAATCAATAAAACTGAAACCACTGCCGCTGTGCGCGTCGCTTAATTCTTTTTCTTCACCGGCGATTTGCGACGCCTGCTTGTTTACCGACGCGGTCAGCGCGGCCGAACCTATAAAATGTTGGGCCAGATCTATGCGTTTGTATAAAAAAGCAGAATATTGTTGTCCGGTTGCGGGCATGGATTCCGGCATGGACAGAAGCTTTTTAGTCTCCTGCTTATTGACATAATCATTGATTGCGGCAATAGCAATTCTGTTTTCGTCTATCGCGGTTTCCAGTGTAGAACGCTGGTAAGCCAGCTCAAACAGCGGGCGTAACAGCTCGGCCAGCGATAAGCGCCACGCAGGATCATGTTTGGCGACGATCTCGACCAATTTTTGTTGATAAATGTTCAGCGTGGAATTGTCGCCTGTGTGAGTCAGGAAGTTTTTCGCCTGAATCATTGTATCCTTGTTCGGAAAGTAGGTAATGCAGAGCTTTTCCGCATCGATTTTAACAGCCTTGATGGGGCGGGTTGCCAGAATAAAATATTCATTCAACGATGTCCGCTGAATAATGGTATCGATAACAAAGGCGGCCAATTTTGCCGGCAACAATAGCTTTCCGACTTTAAACTTGGTAATGACCGGAAGATCGCTGCCTTCAATATTGCCCAATCTAAAGCTGACGTTTAAATACTTGCCTAGCCTATTCTCGGGCAACGTTATCGTAACAACAAATCTCAACTCATTGTTCTTTATATCTAAATCGGCCGCACTTTTGCTGTAGCGATTTAGCAAATAATTACCGGCAAGATTGAGATCGGCTTCGCTTAACTCGATAATACCGATTTCATCCGGTTTGGTTTTAGCCCCTTCATGCAGAATTTTTTTTGCCCTGACCAAATCATCGCGCGTTGGCGACCAGCCCACTTGAAGATCAGGTTTGTCGCCAACACCGAAAAAAACCAACATCGCGCATAAAATGATCAGCGCAATAAAACTATAAAATAGAACGCGTAATAAATGTTTCATCAACCGACGGTTAGGCAAATTCCAGCTTGAATCCTGCGGATTTTAAATAATCGGCTTCTTGAGTTAGGTCGGCATGGGTTAACGGCGCTTGCGCCAACCAATGATCTGGGAACTGTAAGCGGATTTTTGATTTTATCAGCGATATTTTAAAATCAGGCAGCTCATGCTCCTGGCGATTGCGGTGCAACAATACTGACAGTCGCAAAATAACAGTCAATTTAGGGGCATCGACACTCCACGGAGATGGCAGCTCATCGAACAGTGATCGTGGAAACTTGCGCCGGTGCGACTTTACAATAGCCGATAACAAAATCTGGTCCTGTCTGGAAAAACCGGCAAAATCGCCGTTCTCAATAATATAGGCGCTGTGTTTATGATACTGGCTGTGCGCGATGTCACGCCCTATCTCATGCAGGTCCGCCGCCCAGTTTAAAAAGTGTGCAACGTGTTCCTGGTTGGGGCTGCAAAAGTCATCGCCCAACTGGGCAAGTATATTACCAATCGTCCGTTTAACGCGGGAAGCATGTTCTTTATCGATATGGTAACGATCAACCAGAGCCTGCACGGTTGCGGAGCGAATATCGTGATCATAGATTCGGCCCAGCAAGTCCTGAATCAGCCCCTCTCTAAGCGCGCCATCGGAAACGGTCATTTGCTCAATGCCCAGACTTTTGAAAGTCGCGTAAACGATGGCTACACCGCCTGGAAACACCGGCAGACGCTCTGGATCGAGTTCAGGCAGATTAAGCTCATTAACATGGCTGCACTGATTGATATGGGCGACCAAAAGCTCCAGGCCTTCCCTGGTTATGCCGTTATTGCTCCAGTTCTTGGCTTGCAGGACCTTATCGATCGACCGTAAGCTGCCTGATGCGCCGATGGCTTCATCCCAGTTTTTGCGCAGGAATTGCTTCTGGATCGGTTCAAGCTGCTGTTCGGCGAACAAGCTTGCCTGGGTGAACGCATTTTTGGACAGCTTACCCTCCTTAAAAAAAGCATTGCTGACCAGTACGCAACCCATCGGCGTACTTTCTTTTATCCTGGGCGTATCGCCTGAGCCGATAATATACTCGGTGCTGCCGCCGCCAATGTCCATGACCAGACGCAGATTGGCGTTGCTGCCCAAACTGTGCGCAACGCCCTGATAAATCAAGCGGGCTTCTTCGATGCCGGAAATGATATGAATGGGGTGGTTGAGCGCTTTCTCGGCCTTTTCCAAAAACTGTTGCGAGTTTTTAGCCTGACGCAAGGTGCTGGTGCCGACCACTCGAACGCTTTCCGGCGGAAAGTTACGGATTCTCTGTCCGAACCGCTCCAGACAACCCAAAGCCCTTTCCTGAGTTTCGGTATCCAGGTAATTCTTTTTGTCCAGGCCGGACGCAAGCCTGACCATTTCCTTAAGCCGGTCCAGCGTTTGTAAATTGCCATCAGTTAAACTGCAAACAATCATATGAAAGCTGTTAGACCCCAAGTCTACAGCGGCAACGATTTCGGGGGGGTTCTTCGGCACGGGCTATCCAGTTTTGTCTATGAAGCGTGTCAATATCTGATAAAATTACACGGTTTTAGCCATCCGCACACGGATGCAGCGCGTAATTTAACTTATTTGAAGGCTTCCGTTAAGTGTTAGTTTCAGCATGAATGCATTATCCCTGCGTAATCTAAAAAAAACCTATAATAATGGCTTCGAGGCCTTAAAAGGCATCGATCTTGATGTCGAGGCCGGCGATTTTTTCGCTTTGCTGGGGCCAAATGGCGCCGGTAAGTCAACCGCTATCGGCATTATCAGTTCGCTGGTCAATGCAACCAGCGGCTCGGTCAGCATCTTCGGACATGACTTAAAACATGATCTGGCAAAAGCTAAAAGCTGCATCGGCCTAGTTCCTCAGGAAGTCAATTTCAACCAGTTCGACACCGTCAAGAGTATTTTACTCAATCAGGCCGGTTATTACGGCACGCCGCGTAAACTGGCCCTGCAACGCGCCGAATACTGTCTTAAGCAAATGGATTTGTGGGACAAACGCGATACCGTTTCCAGGCGTCTGTCAGGCGGCATGAAACGCCGGGTCATGATAGCCCGTGCGCTGGTTCATTCGCCCAAGCTGTTGATTCTCGACGAGCCGACCGCAGGCGTCGATATAGAAATACGCCGTTCCATGTGGCAAATGATGCAGGAAGTGAATGAACAAGGTACGACGATCATTTTAACCACGCATTATCTGGAAGAAGCGGAAAGCCTGTGCCGCAATATCGCCATCATCAATCACGGACGTATTGTCGAAAATTCCGATATGGCGGGCTTGCTGGCGAGACTGCATGTGGAGCATTTTGTGCTGGACTTGGCTCACCCCGTCGCTGCGGCGCCGGTGATTGAAGGCTGCCAAATTGAACTTATGTCTGACAAATCTCTTAATGTCGCCATCCCCAAAGAACACGGGCTTAACAAGCTATTCAGCCAATTAACCGCGCAAAATATCGAAGTCATTAGCCTGAAAAACAAAACCAATCGGCTGGAACAGTTATTTATGGATTTGATTGACTCAAACCCCAAATACTCAAAACCTTCAGGTGATAACGAATGAATTACTCCATTGCCTTTAGAACCATTGTCGTCAAAGAGGTATTCCGGTTCATCCGTATCTGGCCGCAAACCCTGCTCCCGCCTGCCATCACCACCGCGTTGTATTTCCTGATTTTCGGCAAGCTGATCGGCGACCGCATAGGCACTATCAGCGGAGCCAGTTATATGGACTATATCGTCCCCGGCATTATTTTAATGTCGGTTATCAACCATTCCTACGCCAATGTCGTGTCCTCATTTTACTCGACCAAATTCCAGCGCAATATTGAAGAGTTACTGGTCGCCCCGATTCCCAACTGGGTGATTCTCGGCGGCTATGTCAGCGGGGGTATTGTCCGCGGATTGCTGGTCGGTGTTGTCGTCACCTTAATATCCCTGCTGTTTACCGACATTCAGGTCAATAATATCGCCGTCACCCTGTCCATCGCGGTGCTGACAGCCGCGGTATTTTCTTTGGCCGGTTTTATCAATGCGATATTGGCTGAGAGTTTTGACGATATTTCGATTATCCCGAACTTTGTGCTGACCCCGCTAAGTTATCTGGGCGGCGTTTTCTATTCGGTCGATATGCTGCCCGGCATTTGGCAGAACATCTCAATGGGAAATCCGATTTTGTACATGGTCAATGCCTTTCGCTACGGTTTGATCGGCGTGACCGATATTGATATTCAGCTGACATTTATCATTACCGGCGGGTTTATCGTTACCTTGACCTTGTTCAGCCTTTACCTTTTGTACAAAGGCATTGGGATTAAGAATTAATGAGGTATACTTTTCAACTCACAGGAGGCGCTAGAAATACGGCTTTTCGCTGATGCCTTGCGAACGACAACTCCTGATACGCAGTGACGGCTTGCTCCGCCACCTGAGTGCCAAACACCCTATCCGCGATTAAAAGCAATCAACAGGAGAAATATCATGTTATTAAAAAAAGGTTCAACAGGCGACGATGTTAAAAAGCTCCAAAACCGCTTGGGTTTAACCGCCGACGGCGTTTTCGGATCGGGTACCGAAGCGCAAGTAAAAACATGGCAAGCACAAAACGGCTTGGTCGCCGACGGCATTGTAGGCGACGCCACCTGGGCAAAGCTGTTTCCGCCATCGTCAGCAGGGTTTAACCTCACCGACGCCCAGACCAAACTTAAAGGGCATATTCCCGATGGAGTCATTGCTCAAATACCCGCTATAGCCGCTATAACCAATTCCTTGAGACTGGCTCATTTTTTAGCCCAGTGCGCTCACGAAAGCAGCGTCTTTACGGTCGTCTATGAAAACCTGAACTATTCAGCCGACGGCTTGAAAGCAACATTTCCAAGCTATTTCCCTGGGCAGTTAAGTGAATCTTATGCGAGAAACCCCGAGAAAATTGGCGCAAGAGTTTATGCCGACAGAATGGGCAATGGCAATGAAGCGAGCGGTGACGGTTATACATTCAGGGGCAGAGGTTATATTCAATTAACCGGAAAATCCAATTATGCAAGTTTTGGCAAATCTGTCGGCGAAGACACCGTTGCCAATCCCGATTTAGTGGCCACCCGCTATCCGCTGGCTTCCGCCGGGTTCTTCTTTGATACCAATAACATCTGGACTGTCTGCGACGGCGGCTCAACGGATTCAGTGATAACGTCCGTGACCAAGAAAGTTAACGGGGGAACAAACGGCCTAGCTGATCGCACCAAGCTTTTTAATGAATATTATGCGATATTAAGCTAATCGTCTGCGAGATGCGCTATGCTTCTCCGGCAGACGGAACTTGTCAAAATCCAATCATCCAGCAGTCCCTTTTTTCGGAGAAGAAATGATTAAATATGCCATACTGACTTTATTGCTGACCGTATCGAGTCTTGCGTCCGGCGAACCGGCGCATCATTGTGAGAAAGATGCCGTCGTTCAAGCCAAAAAACTACTGGATTTCCACTTTGGCTTGGATGACAGAACCGAAATTGATCAGCATGTCACCGTGCTTAAGCCGATAAAAAATCCAGCCGGAAAAAGCAAATTCGATGTTCTGGAAGTATACGGACACATCTACAAAGGAACTTATCGGATGCATTTTATTTATGGTCAAATGGCGGATCAATGCGTTCTCGTCGGACAGGAAATTCTGGAGCTTACTGATTTATAAAGCGCCGGATTATCTTTAACTGATGTCACGCAAGTCAAATACCGGCACCGAGAAAATACGAAATCTTATATTTTTTCCTCCACCTCCCTCAAACGCCTGCCTTTAGGGAAGCGCTGAACAAATCGATTCCGCTCATGGTTCGACAAGCTCACCACGAACGGAATCAACAATTACCGTTCGTCCTGAGCCTGTCGAAGGACTTAATCAGCGCTTCCTTAGCGCCCTACATCCTGCATATCCTGGCTGCGGGCGTAGGCAGACACACTATCCGTCCATACAGCCGTTCATATCCTTCGCATCTTCATGATAAAAAGTATCTTAGCTATTGCGCAACATCAGAACTTAAGCATAAAGTGATACCCTCAAAACATACAATCGAGAGACCAAAGATGTTAAAAATACCAACCACCGGACTCATTACGGCAGCACTTGCAGCGCTATTCCTTGCCGGCCCGCATACTGTTTTTGCTGAACAGAAAACAGGCTTCAATAGAACCGTTTTATTAGAAAAAAAGCTGGAGCTTCCGAGCCCGAGCATTGATACCAAAATGATACGGGTCGAATTTCCACCCGCATTTAAAACACCTTGGCACACCCATGAAGGGCCGGGGCCGCGTTATGTCGTCAAGGGTACATTAAAAGTCGTTGAAGGCGGCAAAACCAACACCTATTCTGCCGGCCAGGTTTTTTGGGAAACCGGCGAGCTTATGTCGGTGGAAAACGTCGGTGACAATGTTGCTGAACTCATTATTTTCGAGTTAGCGCCAGTCAAGTAACTTATCCGATCGAAACTATCCCAAGCAGGACTCCTAGTATTCAAAATTGCCTTATACGCTTTTGTACGCCATTCGATCTAAATTGATGCGCATCTATCTGGCCTACATCAGTATTGTGTTACTTTGGGCGACGACACCGCTGGCGATCAAATGGAGTGATGAAGGCGCCGGCTTCCTGTTTGCGGTGACCGGACGAATGGCGATTGGCTTGGTATGCATATTTTTGATGCTGGGCCTATCCAGACAACGCCTGATCTGGCATCGCAAGGCGCTGCAAACGTACCTGGCCGTGTCGGTGCAAATTTACGGATCGATGCTGGCGGTTTATTGGGCGGCGCAATTTATCCCTTCCGGCTGGATTTCAGTAATATTCGGCCTTTTACCATTGATGACGGCTTTATTGGCGGCGATCTGGTTAGGCGAACGCAACTTGGCTCTTGGCAAACTGCTGGCCTATATTCTGGGTATTAGCGGTTTGTGGGCGCTGTTCGGCTCGGCCATGCAATTGGGCCATGATGCAGTGCTCGGTATAGTCGGCGTACTGGTATCGACGTTTTTGCAAGCCATCAGCACGGTTTGGGTCAAACGCATCGATGCCAAAATACCGGCCCTATCCCAAGTAGCGGGCGGCCTGTTGCTGTCCCTTCCGGTTTACCTGATTACCTGGGCAACGTTTGACGGCCATTGGCCGACTGAGATTTCACCGATCGGTCTGACATCCATCATCTATCTGGGCGCAATAGCCACAACCTTTGGCTTTGTGCTTTATTACTATTTGCTGATCCATCAGAGCCCCAGCAAAGTTGCACTGGTTACCCTGGTTTCGCCGGTCATGGCCCTGCTGTTGGGTCATGCCGTCAATCACGAACCGCTGACCATAAAAGTGGTGGCGGGAACACTGCTTATACTCTGCGCATTGCTGGCGCACACATTTTCTGGCCGGTTAAACAGCTCAAAATAAACGACTCTCCCCAGGCAATGCCGCAAAAGGCGATTCCTGAAGAATAACTAAAACAATGCGACGCCTTCAATAGCGCTTTCAACTGTTTCCGCCCTTATTTGCCGCCGGTTGCCTGCAAATTGCTTTTTGATCACTTTGGCTTCCCCGTTTTTATCCGCCCATGCGATAAATACGGTGCCGACCGGTTTATCAGGCGTTCCGCCATCCGGCCCTGCTATGCCGGTCACCGCAACTGCAACATCCGCCTCGCTGTGCGCCAAAGCACCTGCCGCCATTTCAGTTGCGGTCTCGGCGCTCACCGCACCGTGTTTTTCCAAAGTTTCCGGGCTGACGTCCAACATCTGCACTTTTGCCGAATTGCTGTAGGTCACAAAGCCCCGGTCGAACCAAGCCGAACTGCCCGGCACGTCGGTAATCGTTTGCGCAATCCAGCCGCCGGTGCAGGATTCGGCTGTGGCTATTTTTTTGCCGTTGGCTTTTAATTTGCGGCCCAGTTGCTCGGCCAGTTCAAATAATTCAGACTCCATGATGTGACCTCGCGCGACTTCGGATAAAATAGGTCCATGAGTATAAAACAAAAGACCGCCGACCATACGCCGATGATGCAGCAATTTATGCGCATCAAGGCCGAACACCCCGATACCCTGCTGTTCTACCGTATGGGGGACTTTTACGAACTGTTTTTCGATGACGCCAAAAAAGCCTCGCAACTACTCGATATTACGCTGACCAGCCGGGGACAATCGGCGGGGCTTCCTATCCCAATGGCGGGAATTCCTTATCACGCCGCCGAAGGCTATCTTGCCAAGCTGCTAAAACACGGCGAATCCATCGCAATATGCGAACAAATCGGAGACCCGGCAACGTCCAAAGGGCCGGTCGAGCGCAAGGTAGTGCGCATCGTGACACCCGGCACGGTTACCGACGAAGCCTTGCTGGAAGACCGCAAAGATAATCTGCTGGTCGCGGTGTGCTCCTTCCCAAATTCACGACACGGCATCGCCAGCCTGGATTTAACCAGCGGCCGTTTTGTGTTGCAACAGGTCGAATCCATCGATCAGTTATTAAGCGAAATCGGCCGCCTTAACCCGGCCGAACTGCTGTTTAGCGAAGACTGGCCACTGCCTGCCGGCTTAAAACAGCGTAGCGGCTTGTGCAGAAGACCGCCCTGGCATTTCGAGGCGGAAAGCGCCAAACAACTGGTGCTCAAGCAGTTCAACACGCTGGATTTGAAAGGCTACGGCTGCGAGGACATGCCCGCCGCGATCGCCGCAGCGGGCGGTTTGCTGCAATATGTCAAGGACACCCAACAAAGCGCTCTGCCCCACATCCAGGGCATCCGCACCGAAAACAGCGACGACAGCATTTTGCTCGATGCATCCAGCCGCCGTAATCTCGAACTGGATTTTCACCCCTCCGGGCAACTGCAATACACGCTGTTCGGGGTGCTGGACAAAACCGCGACGGCAATGGGCGGCCGCTGTTTGAGGCGCTGGATTAACCGGCCGTTACGCGACCACGACATTCTGAACAACCGCTACGCCTGTATCGACACCTTGCTTAATGTCTTGTTGTATCGCGACATTCAAAGCCACCTGCGGCAGGTTGGCGATATTGAACGAATCAGTTCCCGCATCGCGTTAAAATCGGCGCGACCCCGCGATTTGCTGGTATTGCGCAATACCCTGGCGGTGTTGCCCGCGCTGCAACAGGCGCTGTCCGGCGGCGATAACCCGCAGCTTACAGCTTTATGCGAACAGATCGGCGAGCATCCCGAGATGTTAAAGCTGCTGCAATCCGCAATCATCGACAATCCGCCTGTATTGATCCGGGACGGCGGCGTAATTGCGCCCGGCTATCATCAGGAACTGGATGAACTTCGCAACTTAAGCCAGAACGCCGACCAGTTCCTGATCGATATGGAGAACCGGGAAAAAGCGGCAACCGGCATCAGCACACTGAAGGTCAATTACAACCGGGTGCATGGTTACTATATCGAGATTTCCAACCTGCATGCGGAAAAAGTCCCGGCGCATTACACCCGCAAACAGACCTTAAAAGGCGCGGAACGCTATATCACCGAAGAGCTGAAATCGTTTGAAGACAAGGTGCTCAGCGCCAAGGAAAAATCGCTGTCTTTTGAAAAAGCCTTGTACGAGGAATTGCTGAACATCATCGGCGCGTCGTTAATTCCGTTGCAGCAGTGCGCCGCAGCGCTGGCCGAGCTGGATGTGTTGGTCAACTTTGCCGAACGGGCCGAGACTTTGAACTTATCGCAACCGATCCTGGTCGATAAGCCCGGCATCACGATTGAAGCCGGTCGGCATCTGGTCGTTGAACAGGTTTCGGATATTCCGTTCGTACCCAATGACTTGTCGCTTTCCAGCAAGCGCCGAATGCTGGTCATTACCGGACCGAACATGGGCGGTAAATCGACTTACATGCGCCAAGCGGCACTGATCGTGTTAATCGCCCACATCGGCTGTTATGTCCCGGCAAAAGCCTTGACCTGTGGGCCTGTCGACAAGATTTTCACCCGCATCGGAGCGTCCGACGACCTAGCCAGCGGCCGCTCCACGTTTATGGTGGAAATGTCGGAAACAGCCAACATCCTGCATAACGCAACCTCGAAAAGCCTGATCCTGATGGACGAGATCGGCCGCGGCACCAGCACCTTTGACGGCCTGTCGCTGGCCTGGGCCTGCGCCGATCATCTGGCTAAAGAAACCCAGGCGTTTACGCTGTTTGCGACGCATTATTTTGAGCTGACCACGCTGCCCGACGAGCAAAAAACCATCGCAAACGTGCATCTGGATGCGATGGAGCATGGCGATAAGATCATTTTCCTGCATGCGGTCAAAGACGGCCCGGCCAGCCAGAGTTACGGCTTGCAGGTAGCCTCTTTGGCGGGCGTGCCTCGCTCGGTGATCGATAAGGCCAAAGCCAAGTTACGACATCTGGAAGACCACGCCTATCTTGAACAACAGGCGGAAACCGGGGTTAACCAGCTGGATTTGTTTTCATCGAAGGAATGCCATCCGGCGGTGGTGGCGCTCGAAGACATGAACCCGGATGATTTGAGCCCGAGACAGGCATTGGACTTGCTATACCGACTTAAGGGGATGGTGTAATAAAACCCAAATGTACAAGGAGCCGCGACTTCAGTCGCGCCCGATGTCGAAAGCGCCGATCTGCATAGCTAAAGTTGCGGTTCCTCGTGAATGCCGTAAAAGCGCTTATCAGCATCTTTTAATCCAGCTTTAAGCGCGTTGTTTTTGATGTATTCGTAAGCAATACAATAATGTCTTTCATCGCGTATTTGTTTGTCGTAATAATCCTTTTGCCAGAATTTCCCTTGTCTTCCTAACACTTGATTTAGGAGTATCGCAGACTCGCCCTTTAGTTTCTGCATAAGGCAAGACAGCCCTGTTTTTTGGGTAAACAGAAGGTGTACATGGTTAGGCATAATGCTAAAAGCGATTAAATCGTAAAAATTGGACTCAAGGCTTTTAAGGTATGCCGCCAAAAGGCAAATCATGTTGCCATACAAATAAGCGCCTTCGCGCGACTTGTCCAAATATTGATCGATTCGCCATTGTTTTTTGGACATTTCAAGGTCGGAACCAATCAGCTGATTTAAGTAGGCATCTAAGCTGTCTTGAGTCCTGAACGTGACAAACTGGACTGCGTTTAGCCGACTGTAATGATGCAAATGTTTAAATATTTTCATGATCTATTCCGAAACAGCGACTTCAGTCGCGCCCGATATTGAGAGTATCGTGATTATTGTTTCTCGTGCGCGACTGAAGTCGCGTCTCCTTCGTGAAAGCATAGGCAAAAATAACCGCTAGCCCGACCAAGATAAAAGCCTACAATGCACATTAATACTGTACAGAATGAGGAGTGAATATGAACTCAGTCAATGTCACCGAATTACGCCAGCATTTGCCCGGTTATCTCAAACAAGTGCAGCAAGGCGAAGAAATCGCAATTACGCTGCACGGCAAAACCATTGCCCGCATCGTGCCGGACCGCAATGAAAGCAAACGCGAAGCCGCGTTAAAACGGTTGGAAGCGTTGCGCGGCACCGTCATCGTCGGCGATATTCTTGCACCGTCGGATGAAGAATGGACGGGCGATGCTGACAATCTGTGACACCAATGTCCTATTATTTTGGGCGGATCGTCAGGATCGATTAACGGCTGTTGCGCAACAAGCACTGGATAGCGGGCGAGCAGAAGGCAATCTGGCCTATGCTGCAATTAGCTTCTGGGAAATCGCCTTACTGTTTCGCAAAAATCGACTGGTGTTGCCAACGCAACATACGCCAAGCTCTCGTTGAGTCGCTTGGCCTAAATATTCTCCCGCTCACGCCTGCCATCGCCGCATTGGCTGAAAGCGGTATCACTGCGCATGGCGATCCGGCAGACCGGCTTATCGCCGCTACCGCCCTAGCCCATCGCGCCGCTTATTACTGCCGACCAAAAGCTCCGTGCCACGCCTGGATTGCGCTGCATCTGGTAATACACAGAATTATCTGTAAAACGCCAGAATACAACTTTCCGCCCACATCACAAATGCATTATAACCTTACGCCAATTGGTTGCCATGTTAGAATCGTTCACAGTTGCAGGCTGATGATATGGAATTACCAACCTGCATAGGATGTGACTCCGAGGAATCCACAGCAATCACAAACGATGCGCTCCGTAGCTCAACGTATCCTATGGACTACGACAGTCCATTGCCAAATACGCCTGAAACCCAACAGCAACGATTATGCCCAGATTCTTTAGCCCTATACTCGCAGAAATTCCCGAAGACGTCGCACGGCTTGCGTCCGAACTTCATTACCAGCGCACCCCAAACATCACGATTGAAGTTTTAACACCCATTTCCTTTTCGCCCAAGCAGATCGATGAACTTTATTGCATCGACGGTAATGAATTGAAATTCACCTCAATTGAAGCCAGAAGTCACTGTACAGCAGTGCATAGTTTCCGCAAATTCGAGGAGTCAGAATTACCGCCGGATGCACGAACAATGTTTGATGAAGCACACCAATTATGGATTCAGGAAATTGGACATACTGATTTTACCGACGGACGATTCTTGGGGTTGATGTCTGAAAAGTTGAATATTCTAAACGCCGGAACCGAAGCAATCGCCAATTCGGATGTTCACAACGTTTTTGATGTTTTGAGAAGTATCGGCAATGCACTGCCGTTTATCGCCAATATAAGTGTGGTGGATATAGTCGAATTAGCGACAGTGCAACATTCAAAAACCTCAGGCGATATGTTTTTCAATCAACTGAGCGACTATTTGACGGCACACATCCATCTTGCCAGAGAGCTATACACATTTGTCCGAGAAAACATGTCAGTAGCGAATACTAATTTGTATGGAACGGCTTTGAGCGGCTTGGTCGCCGCCGGGCAAGCCCGTGAGGCCATTGAACTTGCAATGTCAGATACCGACTCTGCTTGCAATGAGCGATTGGCAGGTGCTTTGTGGATACTGGGGCGATTGAGTCATCACTGGGAAAAGGAACCCGATTTGAAAAACCGTGTTCAAGAAATTCTAAAGGCGATGGGGTATCATTCGGATTCAAATGTCAGTCGGCAAGCTTGGCAGGCGCTATCAAATGCCGCTGTATCGCAACCGGAATTGGTTGCCGAGCTGTTGTTACATGCGCAACCCGACAACCAAGCAGCGTTGCAGGTGCTAGGCAACTTCGTTTTTATGAATCCCAAAATCGTCAAAGACCATCCAAATCTGGCAGAGATGCTGGATGCCTTAATCGATTTAGATGCCGGACTCGCAAATAATTTTGACTCTTCGCTTTCAAGGTTGATCGAAACGGGTATCCCAGATCAACTGGTATATGACTGTTTAACTGCTTGGATGCTTAAACATTACAGCAGCAGAGCTTCGGATGAAAAGTTGGATTTGTGTTTTCCCCAAAGCATGATGAAATTGGCAAACAAGCCGTTGTTAAATGAATTGATTACGCGCTGGCTGATTTCTGATGAGCGTGTTTTGGCTGCGGCTTATGCTAATCTAATTAGTCATTTATGGGTGCATGGAGTCAAGCAACCGGTCTTTGCTAAAGAAATTCTCGACACTTTGAATGCCGATGACTTTAAGTACCTTGTGCGGCGGTTAATAGGCTGGACTTTTCATGAAGAAGCTTTACTTTCACTGACCTTTTCATTGTTGAAGACCAATGAGGCTCAGCAGCGAACTTTCGGATGGGTACACGCGTTGTTGGTTAACGAAGTAGGACGAAATTATTCTCATGCCACATTGAAAGCTATTCAAGAAAAATTGGAGGGGGTTACGCCTGAAGTAAAAGAATTATTAAAATCCGCCCATGCAGAACTACTTGCTTACACCGAAGCAATCAACCAGTTGCCCATTAGACACGAACTACGCCCGCCAATCCCCGAGCGCATACGACATGCCGTTGCATTGAAAAAATCAAGGGAAACACGAGAGGCGAGGGATAAGGCAGACGAGCAATCGGTATGGCAAAATGTTTTTACAAAAATCCAGCTAAAAGCAGGCACAGGTAGTTTTTCCATCTATGGCGGCAAGATTGGCCCCATCAACCGCCTTGGATCCCATTCCTATTCAGTTACGTTACCAGCTCAATATGTTATTGATCCTCTCAACGATGAAATCACAAAATTAGGGCTCAGGTTTGCCAAACGAGGTGAAGAATGAAACTGGTCATCGCTGAATACCTGCGCACGCTTAAAGAGCGGGATGAGCTGGATCGTTTACTGCCTGACCTGCTCGTGGAAATGGGTTACGTTCCCGTAGCTCGTCCACAAACAGGCAATCGGCAATACGGAGTAGACATCGCAGCTAGAGGTGAAAATTCAGACACAGGGACTGACGAGTTATTGCTCTTAGTGGTCAAGCAAGGCGACATTGGGCGCACGGAATGGAATAGCGGGAATCAGGCTGTTCGCCAAAGCATTGATGAAATTTTTGATGTTTATTTGAAGTGTCACCTCGAACCACAAGATCAAAGCCGTAGTATTCGCATCGTTGTTGCTACCAGTGGCGAATTAAAACAAACCGTACAAGCCAATTGGAGTGGTTTTGTCACCGACAACCAAGCCAAAGCAGTTATTGAATTTTGGGGTGCTGATGCTATCGCCACCCTGATCGAAAAACATCTCTTAGATGAACATATTTTTCATGACCAAGATCGGCGCGATTTACGCCGTGCGTTGGCCCTATCAGGCGATAGCGAGTACGACAGACGAGATTTGCATCGTTTGTTTATGCGCACCCTGGATTTGAATAACGAGGGGCAGTTGATTGACAAGCCGAAGACCGGCAAAGCCTTGTTGAAAGCCTTGCGTATCGTCAATCTGTCGGCTCAGGCGTTCGCACACTGGACGCTACGTGATGATGGCGACACCCGGCAAGGCCTCTTGGCCGTGGAACGCGCCATGTTATGGTCGTGGCATCGCATTCAACTCGCCGATGAAAAAACCAGAAAGGACGCTGTTGCCGGGCCGTTCAGCATGATCTGGTGGGGGTATTATCGTTTTGCGTCGCAATACTTCGCACGGGTTCAACCGCACTGTTTTGTGGAAAACAGCTTGACTAAATATGCCTCTAATGGCGTAGAATCCTCCCTGATCGCTTTCGAGCAAATCGGTATTTTGGCAAGTATTACATTGTTTTTAGGCTCCCATCCGGTATCTACGGAGGAAGAGAAAAAGTCTTGGTATTGCAATGCAATTATAGTGACTGATGCTTTAGAGGCATGGTTACAAAATAACGGGGTTTGCAGTTCACCCTGCCTGGATCGGCATAGCCAAGATATTACTTTGGCTATATTTGCATTAATTGGCATGGGGCGAACGGAAGCTGCCAAAAAATGGTTGCGGAAACTGTTTCTGAACGTGGATTACGCCTACAAAGCGAAGAAATTTGTGCCCGTTGATACAGACTTTTTGGACGACTTGGTAGAAGAAGGCGGCTGGCTTGGTGGACAGACGACAGACCGTATGATGGAAATGTCCTGGATGCTGGCGACTATCGCTGGCTGGAGCGTCATTCTTGGTATGGACGAAATTTATGAAGTGTTGGCGAAAAATGCCAAAGATGATTACCCCAACGTCTGCATCCAGCTCTGGCATCCTGAAAAAGACCTGTATCAATACCTTTATTTTCAGCCCGCTCATTTTGAGTCAGGCGTAGCAGAAGCACCAATCCTGCTGCCTCCTGTGGCAGAAGACTATCGAAAACAGATGGATATGATAAGGGAATCGGAATTTGGAAAAGTCATTCTTGAATCGCCCGCGACAAAGGTGGGACTTATAGCGCTTGATCTCATTGCGCATCGGCACTTTTCAACGCCTGTTTCGCCTGCATTTTGGTACTCTTTGATGGACAATACTTCTACTTGAATGGCAATCCACCGCCGGAATAAGTCAAGTAGGGTACGCTGTGCGTACCATTTGACGTAAAGGTATTCGCAACAAATTCCACTTCGCTCGGTATAAAGGTACGCACAGAGTACCCTACGTCACTGGATTTGTTTTCTTCAAAGAAATGCCATCCGGCGGTAGTAGGTTTGCTAGAAGATAGCCCGGATAGGCGACGCTTTGAAGTTGCTTTATCGGCTTAAGGGGATAGTTTAACGAGAATGAAAGGCTCTCGGATTTATTGGATTACAAGGGCGGCCGAAGCCGCCCCAACATCACAAGCAATCTGTTTATTTTTGGCCTTTCTCATCGGCCAGCGCTTCAGCCAGCTGCTTTGCGGGCAGATAACCGGGGAAGATATTGCCTTTTTCGGTAACGATCATCGGCGTCCCTTTCACTTCAAATTCTTCGGCCAATTGCATGTGCTCGTCAACCGGATTGTCGCAGGTTTTAGCCGGCGGTGTATCGCCTTTTTTCGCCGCCGTCAAAGCCGCTTTGCGGTCATCGGCGCACCAGACCGATACGGCTTTGTGGTATGAATCGGAACCTTTACCGGCTCTGGGGAAAAACAAATACTGGACAGTAATGCCTTCAGCCATGTATTGATCGATTTCCGAATGCAATTTACGGCAGTAACCGCAGTCAATATCGGTGAAGATGCTGACCGTATATTTGCTTGTTTTAGGCTTGAACACGATCATTTTATCCTGACCGAGTTTCTCTAACGCCTGTTTACGAGCGCCGCCCAATTTTTCTTCGGTTAAGTCGGTACGCGCTGCAACATCAACCAAGTGTCCCTGAATCAAATACTTGCCATCATCGGAAACATAAACGATATTACCGCCGACTGTTACTTCATAAAGTCCGCTGATTTCAGAAGGTTTGACTGCTCCCACTGTGACCGATGGCATGGCTTTGCCCAACGCTTGCCTGATTGCGTTTTCATCGGCATGCGCTACGGAGAAAGCCAGGCCGAGTAGCGATACTGCGGCAATCTTAATAACTTTTTTCATAATGTTCCTTAAATTGAGTAGGGACAAACCGCTTATTCCTGAATTATTGAAATAATCGTCCAATATCCAAAAACATAGCCAATGCCATTAACGACACAAGTAATGCAATACCGATTTGTTGAAAGAATATTTGCACCCTCTCTGAAACAGGGCTGCCTTTAATGCCTTCTATCGCAAAAAACAATAAATGCCCGCCGTCCAGCACCGGTATCGGCAATAAATTCAATATGCCTAAACTGACGCTAACCAAGGCCATGTACTTTATAAAAGGAGTCAAGCCCATCGTGGCGGACTGCCCCGCATATTGGGCAATGCTGATAGGGCCGCTTAAATTTTCAACGGAGGCCTTGCCGATCAGCATCTTCGCCATCATTCTTAAGCTGGTGACGGAATAATAATAAGTAGTTTCAAATGCAACAGGAATCGCTGCCAGAGGCGACAACGCATATTCAACGCTCACCGACTTCATCAGTGCTTCAGGGATGTAAACCGATGCACCGACTTTACCCTCAATTTGGTCGCCCACTTTGACGCTTTTCGGAGTAATACTTAAGGTCAAACGCGCACCATCCCGCTCAATCAACAGTTTGATTGCGCCATCGGGGTGACGTTTTACAGTGTCGACCCATTGCATCCAGTCTTTGATCATCGTATCGTCAGCGCTGACAATCAGGTCGCCTTGTTGCAAACCGGCTGCCAGTGCGGCGCTGTCGGGGAGCACTTTTCCTATGATAGGCTGCAATTTTGGCGACCAGGGCTTAAAGCCTAAGCGTTGATACAATACATCAGGGCTTTCACTGTCTTTATCGGCAAGCTCAAGCACCTTGATAGCTTGTTGACCATCAAAGTTTCTTACCTCAACCTTTATGCTGTGTTCTCCATCAAGCCCCGAGGATACTAATACACTCATGGCCTCGGTCCAGGTTGGCGTCGTCTTGCCGTTAACCGAGACGATCTCATCGCCTTCAACAAAGCCTGCGGCTGCGGCTAATGTACCCTGCTCTACCGCGCCGAGTATCGGTTTTATGCCGGTCTCGCCAATGACCAACACGCTCCAGAACAACACGACTGCGAGCACCAAGTTAAACAGGGGGCCTGCCGCAACGATGGCCGTTCTGGCCAATACAGATTGGCGATTAAACGCAAACGGCAAATCGGCTTCGCTGACTTCGCCTTCCCGCTCATCGACCATCTTGACATAGCCGCCCAGTGGAATTGCCGATATGGCATACTCTGTCGCACCTGGTTTTTTCCGGTACGACCATAAAACCTTGCCAAAACCGACCGAAAACCGGAGTACTTTGACTCCGGCTTTGCGCGCCACCCAGAAGTGTCCGAATTCATGAAATGAAACCAGGACGCTGATGGCGACCAGAAAATAAAACAGTGTATGCAGCAAATCCATCAATAATTAAGCTCTTCAATAATCTGCCTAGACGTTAACCGGGCCTGCTGATCCGTATCTAAAATGATTTCCAGCGTATCGGCAGGCTTGGCCTCGAATTCTCCCATACAGCGCTCAATAATAACCGGAATATCGGTAAAGCGAACCTGTTCATTCAAAAATGCTTCGACAGCAATTTCATTCGCCGCATTCAAAACAGTCGGCATGGTGCCGCCCGCAGCAATAGCCTCATAAGCCAGGCGTAAGCACGGAAAACGTTCAAGGCTTGGCTCCTGAAAATCCATACGTCCGACATCGAAAATATTCAACGGCTCAACGCCCGAATCGAAGCGTTCCGGCCATGCCATCGAATAAGCGATCGGTATGCGCATATCGGGATTGCCCATTTGCGCCAAAACCGTTCCATCTACATAATCCACCATCGAATGAATAACGCTTTGCGGATGGATAACCACCTGTATCTGATCTGGGGCCATATCGAATAAAATGCAAGCTTCGATCATCTCCAGGCCCTTATTCATCATCGTTGCCGAATCCACGGAAATTTTTCTGCCCATATCCCAGTTAGGGTGAGCCACTGCTTGGGCGGGCGTTACATCAACCAGCTGATCGACCGGCATTTCCCGGAAAGGGCCGCCGGAAGCGGTCAATAAAATACGTCTGGCTTGCTTCGCCTGCATGCCTGTTTTATAGCCTGCTGGCATGCACTGGAATATCGCATTATGCTCGCTATCGATCGGCAGCAACTGTGCTCCTGAATCGCTGACGGCTTGCATGAAAATAGAACCCGACATCACTAGCGCTTCTTTGTTGGCCAATAATACGGTTTTACCCGCTTTGGCCGCCGCCAGACTCGGCAATAAGCCCGCCGCGCCTACGATGGCCGCCATGACTGAATCGACGTTGTCCAGTGTGGCGACATGTTCCAAGGCCTTGGCGCCTGACAGGACTTTTATATCGGCTATCGTCGAGTCTTTAAGCTTTTGTTCAAAGATTCGCGCCTTATCTTCATCCACTACAACGACGATCTCTGGATGATGCTCCAGACATTGCTCGTAGAGGGTGTCAATATTGGTATTGGCGGTTAACGCAACAACCTTGTACAGACTTGAATGCCTGGCTACCACATCTAAGGTGCTGACACCGATCGAGCCGGTCGCTCCAAGTATGCAAATGCCTTTCATGACATCAGTCCTATCAATAATATGCCGGCATAAAAAAATGGAATGGCTGCAATCAAACTGTCAACCCTGTCCAGAATACCGCCGTGACCGGGTAGTATTGAGCCCGTATCTTTAACGCCGCGCTGACGTTTGACCACGCTAAAAAATAAATCGCCATAAATAGAGATCAACACCGTCAATACAGACAACATTATAAAATCGGATACTCTCATCCAGACAAAACCATCTCGATAGCTATAATAGCCAATGAACGCTATGGACCAAACGGCGCCGGCTAGTAAAGCCCCATACATGCCTTGCACCGTCTTGCCTGGGCTGATTTCAGGCGCCAACTTGATTTTACCGAATTTCTTACCGGCAAAATAAGCCGCAATGTCCGCCGTCCAAACTAAAATCAAAAAGTACAAGGTCATTTCCGAGCCGTAAAAAGCTCTTAACCTGCTTAAAAACATCCATGTCGCCAACAAAATACCCCATCCGATTAAGGCTTTATATCGGGTTCTCATTTCCAGCTTTAAAACGCCCTCAGGCGTGTTCCTGATTAATATCATGACCAGTATCCAGAACAGCACCGGCGGTATAACCAGCCACTCCAGAGCACCTGAATAGTCCCTGATATCAGGCCAATCCAATACTTGGGCGGCCAGCTCCAGAAATTGTGTCCAAAAATGCAGCCATAGCATCGGTAGAATCAACGCGAACAAAAACAACCCGCGTTTAAGCAGCGAATTGATACCGATAAGGTTAGCCCACTCCCATGCCGCCAAAAGAGTGATCAGCCCTATAAGCAATGAAAAATACTCTGAAGGCAGCTGAAAAACGGCAAGCACAACTAGAGGAACCAGAATTAATGCGGTAATAATTCGCTGTAGTAACATTTTGATTATTATTATGATGAAGTTGGAATTAAGTGTTAATTTTCAGTAAAAAATCGGCCAGTTATTTTAAAGTAATTGATTCAAGTTGCTCTCCGGTATAACCAAAGCGCCTTTGCCTGCTTTTAAAGCTCTTGATAGCATCTTCGAGTGAACTCTGGTCGAAATCCGGCCATAGCGTTTCGGTAAAATACAATTCTGTATAAGCCAGTTGCCATAACAAAAAGTTACTGACGCGCTGCTCGCCGCCGGTCCTGATAAACAAGTCGGGTTCTGGCAGATCCGCGGTTGATAAGTACTGGTTGATCAGCTGCTCATTAATGTCCTGATTTTCCAATTCTCCGGCGGCAATTTTTGCCGCCACTGTCCGAAACGCCTGACACATATCCCAGCGCCCGCCATAATTTGCCGCGATAACCAGCGTTAAGGCATTATTATCTTTGGTTTGCGCCTCTCCATCGGCCATTTTGGCTTGTAACTTATCAGAAAATGCCGTCCTGTCGCCGATAAATCGCAAGCGGATGTTATTACGGTCCAGCTTATTGATTTCTCTTTGCAGAGTCGCCATGAACAAGCCCATCAACAATGACACTTCTTCTTCGGGGCGACGCCAGTTCTCACTGCTAAAAGCAAACAAAGTCAAGACTTCAACCTCGTGCTTCGCGCAATACTCGACAATTTTCCGAACCGCTTTAACCCCGGCCTGATGCCCGACGGCGCGAGGCATAAATCTTTTCTGCGCCCAACGACCGTTACCATCCATGATAACGGCGATATGGCGCGGATTGTTGCTATTTATCCCTGTATTGAGGGTGGGGGCCGATTCCAAACTGTTACAGTCATCCGTAGACATTGTTTAAATCCCAATTACATTGACAGTAAATCAGCTTCTTTTGCTTCCAGCAATTTCTCAACGTCTTTTACATATTGATCGGTCAATTTTTGAATTTTTTCTTCGGCCGCACGTGCCTCATCTTCGGAAATCATTTTTTCCTTTAAGGCATCTTTTATTGCTGAATTGGCATCGCGGCGAATATTTCTGATTGCAACGCGACCATTCTCCGCTTCATTCTTGACCACTTTAACCAAGGCACGACGGCGCTCTTCAGTCAACGGCGGCAATGGAATCCTGATAGTCATGCCGTTGGTAGCAGGGTTTAAACCCAGATCCGATTTCAAAATGGCTTTTTCAATCGCCTGGACCATGCCTTTTTCCCACGGTGTAATCGTCAATGTACGTGCGTCTTCGACCGCTATGTTGGCAACCGATGATAAAGGGGATTCAGTCCCATAATAGGTAACGCTAATTTGATCCAACAAACTGGGATGCGCCCTACCCGTCCTTATTTTTGAGAATTCATGTTTCAAGGCTTCAATACTTTTGCCCATGCGGGTTGAAGCATCCTGTTGAATGTCACTAATCATTATCTGTTCCTCGTTGAATAAGAGATCCTATCTCTTCGCCCATCATCAATCTCATTACTGCACCTTTCTCAAAAATATTCATCACCCGCATTGGCACATTATTATCCCGACATAATACCAACGCAGTGGTGTCCATTACATTGAGGCGCTGATCCAGCGCTTCGTCATAAGTTAATCGTGGATAGAATTTAGCATTCTTGTCTTTTTGCGGATCGGCGGAATAAACGCCTTTCACTTTAGTCGCCTTAATCATCAACTCGGCATTGATTTCAATCGCCCTGAGACTGGCTGCCGAATCGGTAGTAAAAAAAGGATTGCCGGTTCCCGCCGCAAAAATAACAACCCGGCCTTTTTCCAGATGTCTGACCGCCCTGCGGCGGATATAATCTTCACAAACCTGATTGATTTTCAGCGCGGACATTACCCTGACCTGCTGTCCGTGAGCTTCCAGCGCATCTTGCATGGCTAAGGCATTGATCACGGTAGCCAGCATACCCATTTGGTCGCTGGTTACTCTATCCAATCCTTCCGAAGCTTTTTCCGCGCCACGCAATATATTACCGCCACCGATAACCAAACCAATTTGAAGACCGGCATCGCATAACTCTTTAATTTCAGTAGCAAGACGTTTAACAATATCTGCATCAATACTGCCACCTGTCTCACTCATTAAAGCTTCACCGCTTAACTTAAGTAAAATTCTCTGGCAAATCAATTTAGTCATTTTAATTATCGGGGGCTGGTAGTTATTATCGATGCGTATTCTACGGAGTTAGCCGAAGAGTGAATTAATTGCCTCTAACTTGCGCCATAACTTCTTCGGCAAAGTTTTCTTCTTTCTTTTCAATACCTTCGCCCACTTCCAAACGGGCAAAACGGACTACGCTGTTACCTTTAGATGCAAGCAGTTTGCCGATAGTAACTTTATCGTCCTTAATGAAAGGTTGACCCACCAGGGTGATTTCGGCCAAAAACTTGCTAATACGGCCGACTACCATCTTCTCAATAATGTCTGCCGGTTTTCCGCTTTCTGCAGCTTGAGCCGAGAAAATCTCTTTTTCTTTCTCAATAAGTTCCGCAGGCACTTGCTCGTCGGAAACACAAGTCGGTTTACTTGCTGCAATATGCATCGCAATATCTTTGCCTAATTCGTCATCAGCCTTGGCTAATTCAACGATCACGCCGATTTTTTTGCCGTGCAAATAACAAGCTGTACCACCCGTAGCGGTGTGGTATTTCAGGAACCTTCTGACAGTAATATTTTCGCCCAACTTGGCAATCAGACCGCGACGAACTTCGTCTACGATAGTGCCGTCGGCCAACTTCATTGCCAGCAGTTGTTCTTCTGTTTCGACATCGGAACTCAACAAAGCCGCCGTGACGTTATTGACGAAATTCACGAAATCATCAGCCTTGGCAACAAAATCAGTCTCGCAATTGACATCGGCAATCGCCACAGTTTTGCCGTCATCACTGACTTTTACGCCGATGATGCCTTCGGCAGCAATGCGATCGGATTTTTTATCGGCCTTGGCTAAACCGGATTTGCGCATATTTTCAATCGCCAATTCCATGTCGCCATTCGCTTCAACTAACGCTTTTTTGCACTCCATCATGCCGGAGCCAGTTCTTTCACGTAGTTCCTTAACCATTGCAGCACTAATAGTATTACTCATTCTTTGTTTTTCCTCATTAGTTCATCACTATAAAAACGCCCCCGTGAGGAGGCGTTTTTTTTGCCTAACTTCTAAGCGCCCAAAAAGCGCCTGTAAAAAAATAAAACCGTATTTTATTCAGCCGCAGCTTCTTCAACAAAATCATCCGCTTTTGCTGATAACCCCAAACTAGCTGTTTTAGCTTCCATGACTGCCGCGGAAACACTTTCGCAGTAGAGTTTAACGGCACGGATCGAGTCATCATTACCAGGGATGATGTAATCAATTTTTTCCGGTGAATTATTCGAATCCACAATGCCGACGACTGGAATACCTAATTTCTTGGCTTCACTAATCGCATTCTTTTCATAACCGACATCCAATATGAAAATCACGTCAGGGACGCCTTTCATGTCTTTAATTCCGCCCAAACTGCGTTCCAGCTTTTCAAGCTCGCGTTCCATACCCAACGCTTCTTTCTTGCCGAAACGTTGATAAAGGGTGCCGTCAGCCTTCATCGCTTCTAATTCTTTTAAGCGATTGATAGATTTCTTGATGGTTTTGAAATTTGTCAGCATGCCGCCTAACCAACGATGGTTAACATAAGGCATGCCACAACGTGTTGCTTCTTCGGCAACCACTTTACGCGCTGCTTTTTTGGTGCCGACAAACAGGACGGTGCCTTTGTTTGCTGTCATCTGACCCAGATAATTCATTGCGTCGTTGAACATTGGAAGCGTTTTTTCCAAATCAATGATATGGATCTTGTTACGTGCGCCGAATAGGTATGTAGCCATTTTCGGGTTCCAATAACGAGTTTGATGTCCAAAGTGAACACCCGCTTCAAGCATTTGACGCATAGATACTGCTGCCATTAATTTCTCCTAAGATAAAAAATTCGGAACCGCTGTTCCGAGTTGGGTTACGCCTCCACCTATCCCGATTGGAAACCGGTTACAATAACTTGTAACCAGCACCCTTCCAAACGTGACGATAGGCGTGAGTATTAGTTCAAAAAAGAACTTCCCTTTATACCATAATTAGCCATTCACAACAAGCTGATCTCTGTTAAAATGGCATTATTACACGGGAGCAAGAAGAGAAATTCACGACTAAAAACCCAGTCGCTTGCGCCTTTTGCCTTTTGCCTTATACCTGATTTTTATGAGCATAATTATTAAGACCGAAAGTGAAATTGAAAAAATGCGTATCGCCGGAAAGCTGGCGGCCGAAGTCTTAGAGATGATCGAGCCTTATGTCGTTCCCGGCGTCACCACAGACGAGCTTGATCAGATCTGTCACGATTATATTGTCGACATCCAAAACGCCGTACCTGCGCCACTCAATTACCGCGGATTTCCGAAATCAATTTGCACGTCAATTAACCAGCAGATCTGCCACGGCATTCCCAGCGGGAAAAAACTCAAATCAGGCGATATCGTCAACATCGACATTACCGTTATCAAAGACGGCTACCACGGAGATACCAGCAAAATGTTTTGCGTCGGCGAAGTAAGCCAGCATGCAAAACGCCTGGTTAGAATAACCCAGGAAGCCATGTTTTTAGGCATCCAACAAGTCAAGCCGGGCGCCACACTAGGCGATGTCGGCCATGCCATACAAAAACATGCGGAATCCAATCGCTACTCCGTCGTCAGGGAGTTTTGCGGACACGGTATCGGTAAAAACTTTCACGAAGAGCCCCAAGTGCTGCATTACGGCAAAGCCGGTGAGGGAGAAGTCCTTGAGGCCGGCATGATATTAACCATCGAACCCATGATTAATCTCGGAAAACGGCATATGAAGGTGTTGGCCGACGGCTGGACGGCTGTAACCAAAGACAGAAGCTTATCCGCGCAATGGGAACACACCATCCTGGTAACCCAGAACGGCTATGAAATCCTGACTTTACGCCAAGAAGAAATGTGAACACTTTGAATAAAACGATTTTCAGCCAAAAAGACAGCCTGCAACAATTCAAACAGCTGTTAAAGCAAAAAGATGCTGAACTAAGACAAAAATTCAACCCGCACAAATCAGTCGCCAAACTACTTCAAGACAAATCCGATTTTATCGATGAAATCTTGATCTGCTGCTGGCAACATTTTCTCGGCGAACACACCGATCAGCTCTCGCTGTGCGCCGTCGGCGGTTACGGAAGAAGAGAGCTATTCCCCTACTCCGATATCGATCTGGTTGTCTTGCTGGATTCCGAAGACACAACCGCCTACCAGGAAGCATTGTCAAATTTCTTTACCTTTCTATGGGATATCGGCTTAAAACTGGGACAAAGCGTCCGCACTATCAATCAATGCATCGACGCCGCGATAGCCGACCAAACCATCATGACCAGCCTTATGGAAATTCGGCTGATCATCGGCAACGCAAAGCTGCACAAAACACTAAAACAACAAACCACTTCAGACAAAATCTGGCCGTCAGATCAGTTTTTTGCCGCGAAAATGGAAGAACAGCGCCAGCGTTACGCGAAATTTCATGACACCGCCTACAATCTTGAACCCAACGTCAAAGAAGGACCCGGCGGGTTACGCGACAGGCAAGTCATCGCCTGGGTATTCAAGCGCCATTACAACTCATCAACACTCAAGGAGCTGATTAAATACGGCTTCATGCCCGAATCCGAATATCTAGAGCTGGTTGCCGCCCTGGAAGTGCTATGGCGGATTCGTTACGCACTGCATCTTTTAACCAATCGCTGCGAAGATCGGCTTATTTTCGACTATCAGCGCGATCTTGCCAGACAATTCGGCTTCAGCACCGAGCATCAGGAATACAATCAGGACGTCGAACAGTTCATGCAGTTTTACTTTAAAACCGTACTCGGACTTGAGCGCCTCAATGAAATGCTGCTGCAATTGTTTAATGAACGCTTCGTTTCCGGGGAGGCCATTTGCAAAGCCATCCCCCTTAACGACAAATTTGTCGTCATCAACGGCTACCTTGAAGCCGCTGATGACACCCTTTTCGAACGACACCCGCTTGCCTTACTGGAACTCTTTTTAGTCCTGGAACAGAATTCCTCAATTAAAGGCGTCCGGGCAACAACCATACGCCTGATTCGCAAAAACCTGCACTTAATCGACGACGCATTTCGCCACAACAAAGCCGCTAACCGTCTTTTTATAGAAGCCTTTCGCCAACCTTTAGGCATTACCGACCAGCTCAGACGGATGAATCGTTACGGGATTTTAGCCGCCTATATCCCTTGCTTTGCCAATATTGTCGCCCGTATGCAGTATGATTTATTTCATATTTACACGGTAGACGAACACACTCTTTTTGTTATCCGTAACTTACGCCGCTTCGCCTTAGAAAGACATCTGGACGAACTCCCTTTCTGCAATGACATTTTCCAACTGATTGCAAAACCGGAAATACTGTATCTTGCCGGCCTGTTCCACGACATAGCCAAAGGCAGGAGCGGCGACCACTCCGCCATTGGCGAAGAAATCGCCAGGGAATTCTGCGTTCAGCACGAACTTTCCTCACACGACACCAACCTGATATGCTGGCTGGTGCGCAATCACTTGGTCATGTCGATGACCGCGCAACGAAAAGACATCAGCGACCCCGACATCATTCATCAATTCGCGCAAACCGTCGGCAGCATCGAATACCTGAACTACCTGTACCTGCTGACCGTGGCCGATATTCGCGCAACCAACCCCGAACTTTGGAACGCATGGAAAGACGCCCTGCTAAAAGAGCTTTATTCGGCGACCTACAGCACCCTGCACAGAGGCTTGCACAATCCCGTAAAAATAGCGGACCGCCTGCTTGAAAATAAAAAAGAAGCAAAAGACGAACTGATAAAACTCGGCATCTCCGAACCGGTCATCATCAGATCCTGGCAACACGCCAGCGACGATTATTTCTTAAGATATTCAGCGGATGAAATAGCCTGGCATACCATTGCCATAGCCTCATCCAAGGAAGATGAGCTGCCCCTGGTCTTGCTGCGTCCGCAAACCCAACGAGGCAGCGCGGAGGTTTTTGTTTACACAAAAAATGAAGAAGCTATTTTTTCACTCAGCACAGCCACGCTTGATCAACTGGGGCTCACCATTCTTGACGCCAGAATCATGACCACCACTGATGACTATGTACTTAATAGTTTTTTGGTCCTTGAACAATCGGGAGACCCCATCAATGAATTGTTCAGAGAAGTGCATATCTGCACCGCGCTTCGCAATAACCTGCTGCACCACGAAGTGAAAAAACACAAAAACATTCACCGCCAATCAAGGCAGGCCAAACATTTCCCCATCCCCACCAGCATTCAATTCCATGCGGACCCTTTAAACAGGCATACGATCATTGAACTCATCACTACGGACCATGCCGGGCTTTTGTCAAAAATAGGCCGTGCGTTTGTGCAAAAAAACATTCACCTGCACAGCGCAAAAATAACCACCATCGGCAGCCGGGCTGAAGACATGTTTTACATTACAGACAACCACTCACAACCTATCGCGGACACCGCCAAACAGGAGCAAATACGCGAAGAGATGTTGAAAATGCTGGGCGCAACAAGCTGACACAGACATGGTTCTGCATAGCCCCGATTAACTCATCTCGATGCCGGCGCTTCTCTCAATAAATTGAACCAGCCACTCATGATCATGGCTTCCAATATCGGCATAGCGCAACCCGATTTTGCACTGATCGCTAGACATGCGCCGCGAAAAAACCACTTGGCATCGCGCGGCGATTTTGGACGACTGCCCCTCCCCATCAAACAGATTCAGATCAACAAATACAGACACCGGCTTACCGTCACGAACGAAACTCCCACCCGGCGTAATCATATTCCGTTGTCTGATATTACACTCAACACCAAGCCCATCACTGGATACATCTACCGCAACCACCTTAATGCGCACACCGTCTTCGGTAGTGACAATAGCAGAAACCTGTATTGGAACCCGTTGATAAAGCCTTCTTTCCATAACTATCCACACCCACTATCACATCACACAAATTTAAAGATTTTAGTTTAAAAATTTAATTATTCCAGCATCCGATACCGCCGGAAACAATGATCAAATAATCGGTTCACCTCGGGCAAGCTTGGGCAAATTACCCTCCAAGCCCATCGCACCGCGCATCACTTTATTTTTAGCGGGCAAAATCCGCTCAGCCAAACCCAGTCCCAAGTTGCGTAAAAACTTGACCGGCAACACCCGATTACTAAACACCCGGTAAAAAACATCCATTACCGTCATCATTTTCAAGTTTTCATTGCGGCGCATTTTTTCATAACGCTTTAAAACCGACACATCGCCCAGCTCAAGCTCCTGTTTATTTGCATCAATCAGCACCTCGGCCAATGCCGCCGCATCCAGCAAACCGATATTAACCCCCTGTCCCGCCAACGGATTGATCATATGCGCCGCATCGCCAACCAGAACCACGCCGGGCTTAACATAACTTTGCGCATGCTGGCGTTTCAATGGAAAACTCGCAGTCCCCAGGATGGCATTAACCTGACCCAGGCAATCGGGAAAAGCCGCCGTCAACTCTCGTAGCAAATCTTCGTTGGACAACGCTTTCAACCGACACACTTCATCCGGCGAGTTATACCAAACAATAGAGCCATAATGCCCGGTTAACGGTAAAAACGCCTGCGGACCACTGGGTACAAAACGTTGCCAAGTTATATCCTGTTGCCCGTACTCCGTTTCGATATAAATCACCAAAGCGTGCTGCTTGTAATCCCAACTGGTTACGCCCAAACCCACTGCCTGCCTGACCCTGGATTGACCGCCGTCTGCCGCAACCAGCACTTTTGCCGACAAAATCCTGCCGTCATTCAACTCCACTTCGGTCGATTTTCCAGCCGAATAATTGATTTTATTAATTGCAGCCGGACACATCAGCTCGACATTATCAAAATCCTGCAAACGCTCCAATAACGCCAGTTGAGTCACCCTATTTTCAACGATATAACCCAGTTCGGGATAATTAATATCATCACTGCAAAACTCGGTATCCCCCGCCGTTTCCCACACCCGCATCCGGCGGAACGGGCAAAGCCTGCGATTGACGACGCCACGCCAAGCGCCGACGGTTTCGAGTATGTTTTTTGACGCAATACTGAGTGCGGAAACCCTTAAATCATGCGGCTGATCGGCAGCAAAAGCCTGTGGCGGAGCGCTCTCTATCACTGCGACACGCAATGGGCTCCCGCCGAGCCCGCAAGCAACGGCAGCGCCAACCATACCCCCGCCCACCACTACAACATCAAAATTTTCTTTCATAATCAACCAAATCATATTAAGGTGAATTCACTCGGACTATTGCAATACCCTAAAAAGCACAGTTCGCTTGCAAAAATCGAAGAGATATTCAATGGAAACAATCAGCCATCAAAACCAAAGCGGAAAGATACCACATCTATCACAAGCAACATGACAAAAACCACAACCAACTTTGCGACTATGAACCACATATCAACTAATTACAGGCGTACACAACAAAAGACTGCGTGACAGAATCGCCTGCAATCCGTATAATTACTTGGTTTTGCCGTATCGCCGCCTCTGATATACGCATCAGAACGAGCGCGGAACGAGGGTTCTTGAATTACAGATTAGCAACCCTTTTGTAATATTTTTTAGAGGTAACAATGAGTCAAAGTACGCTACCCGCCAGACAGGGTTTATATGATCCGCGCCACGAACATGATGCATGCGGCGTGGGTTTTATCGTTCATATAAAGGGTCAAAAAAGCCATGAAATCGTACGTCAGGGTTTAGAACTGCTTAAAAACCTGACCCACCGTGGCGCGGTCGGTGCTGACATATATGCAGGCGACGGCGCAGGCATTTTGATTCAAATGCCCGATGCTTTCTTGCGCGCAGAATGCGGCAAATTAGACATATCCCTCCCGGCCGCAGGCGATTATGCCGCCGGCATGGTGTTTTTGCCGCGTGACGCAGCCAATCGAGCGACTTGCGAAAAATTATTAACCGACATTATTGCGCGGGAAAAAGCCGTACTGTTGGGTTGGCGCGATGTACCTGTCGATAACCGCACACTGGGCGAGTCGGTCAAACTGGTCGAGCCGTTTATCCGGCAGATTTTTATTGGCCGTGGCGAAGATTGCGCAGACCAGGATGCGTTCGAGCGCAAGCTGTTTGTAATCCGCAAGCAAGTCGAAAACGCCGTCCGTGATTTGAAGCTGGATGGCGGTCATGCGTTTTATATCCCATCCTTATCGTCACGCACCATCGTATACAAAGGCATGCTGCTGGCAGACCAGGTCGGATCATTCTACGCCGACTTAAGCGATGAAAGCATGGTCAGCGCCCTGGCATTGGTTCATCAGCGCTTTTCAACCAACACTTTCCCAACCTGGGATTTAGCGCATCCTTTCCGCCTGATAGCCCATAACGGCGAAATCAACACTTTGCGCGGCAATGTTAACGGCATGGCGGCGCGTCGCCATTCTATTGCGTCCAAAGTATTGGGCGACGACATGCACAAACTGTGGCCTTTAATCGACGAAGCACAATCGGATTCAGCCTGCTTCGACAATGCGCTTGAATTATTAGTCGCAGGCGGCTATTCAATGGCCCACGCGATGATGCTGCTGATTCCCGAAGCCTGGGCCGGCAACGTCCTGATGGATGAAAAACTGCGCGCGTTTTACGAATATAACGCCGCCCTGATGGAGCCTTGGGACGGCCCCGCCGCCATCGCTTTTACCGACGGCCGCCAAATCGGCGCGACCTTGGATCGCAACGGCTTGCGCCCTGCCCGCTATCTGGTCACCGATGACGATTTCGTCATTATGGCGTCGGAAATGGGCGTATTGGAAGTTCCCCAACACAAAATCATCAAAAAATGGCGTTTGCAACCGGGCAAAATGCTGCTGATCGACACCGAGCAGGGCCGCATCATCGATGACGCGGAACTGAAAGCTAATTTGGCATCGCTCCACCCTTACGCTGAATGGCTGACCAAGACACAAATCCTGCTCGCCGAACTGCCGCCCGAAGTTTCAGCCATGGCACCGGACGCGCATACCCTTTTGGATCGGCAACAAGCATTCGGTTATACCCGCGAAGACATCGAGTTCATCCTGAAACCGATTGCGCAAACCGGCCAGGAGCCGATCAGCTCAATGGGGATCGACGCCGCGCTAGCGGTGTTATCGCAACGTTCGCGCATGCTGTACGATTATTTCAAGCAAGGCTTTGCCCAAGTCACCAATCCGGCCATAGACCCAATCCGCGAAGAATTGGTCATGTCCCTGGTTTCACTGATCGGCCCGCGCCCCAATTTGTTGGGCCTGGACGAAGGCGGCACTCACATGCGCCTGGAAGTGGAACAACCTATTTTATCCAATCAGGATCTGGAAAAAATTCGCCGTATCGAAACACGCACCGGCGGCGCATTCAAAACCAAAACCCTGACGCTTTGCTATCCTTCCGACTTGGGAGCCGGCGGCATGGAAGCGGCGATAGACAAGCTATGCCTTGCTGCGAAACAGGCGGTTGAAGAAGGCAATAACATCCTGGCGCTGTCCGACCGCGATCTGGATATTGCGCACATCGCGATACCCGCCCTGCTCGCAACATCGGCCGTACATCACTACCTGACTCGCGAAGGTTTGCGTACCAAAGTCGGCCTGGTTGTCGAAACCGGCGAAGCGCGCGAAGTCCATCATTTTGCGCTGCTGGCGGCTTACGGCGCGGAAGCGGTCAACCCTTACCTGGCGTTCGACACGATTTCAGGGCTATGCCAAGAGATCAGCGACCTCAGCGAATATGAAGCGCACAAGCGTTATATCAAGGCGATCTCCAAAGGCCTGCTTAAAGTCATGTCCAAAATGGGCATTTCGACATACCAGTCTTATTGCGGCGCGCAAATATTTAATGCAATCGGTTTGTCGGAACCTTTCCTGGATCGTTACTTCACCGGCACAACCAGCACCGTTGAAGGCGCCGGTTTAGCTGAAATCAGCGAAGAAACCACTCGCCGCCACCGTATTGCATTCAGCAATGCGCCGTTATACCGCGACGCGCTGGATATTGGCGGAGAATACGCATACCGGGTACGCGGCGAAGCGCATACCTGGACGCCTGCGACCATCAGCACCTTGCAACACGCAACACGCAGCAACAGCTATGAAAAATATGCCGAATTCTGTCGCCTGATTGATGAGCAAAACGAAGCCTTGTTGACCTTGCGCGGCTTAATGTCGTTCAAGGAAAGCGCTACGCCGGTGCCGTTGGACGAAGTGGAACCTGCTGCGGAAATCGTCAAACGTTTCGCAACCGGCGCAATGTCGTTCGGTTCAATCTCCTACGAAGCACATACCAATCTGGCTATTGCGATGAACCGCATCGGCGGCAAATCCAATACCGGCGAAGGCGGAGAACTCCCGGAGCGCTTCCAGACCTTGCCCAACGGCGATTCAATGCGCTCGGCAATCAAACAAGTCGCTTCCGGCCGTTTCGGCGTGACCACTGAATACCTGGTTAATGCCGACGACATTCAAATCAAGATCAGCCAAGGGGCAAAACCCGGCGAAGGCGGACAGCTGCCCGGCCATAAAGTCGACGCGGTTATCGCCAGAGTCCGTCATTCGACACGCGGTGTAGGCTTGATTTCGCCGCCGCCGCACCATGATATTTATTCGATTGAGGATTTGGCCCAGCTGATCCATGACTTGAAAAATGTCAACCCCGAAGCCCGGATCAGCGTCAAGCTGGTATCCGAGCACGGTGTCGGTACTGTGGCAGCGGGCGTTTCCAAAGCCCATGCCGATCATGTGACCATTTCCGGCTATGACGGCGGCACCGGCGCCAGCCCGATGACTTCGATCAAACACGCCGGTTTGCCGTGGGAAATCGGCCTTGCCGAAACCCATCAAACATTGGTATTGAACAAACTGCGCGGACGTATCGCCGTACAGGTCGACGGCGGCCTACGCACCGGACGCGATGTCGTCATAGGCGCATTATTAGGCGCGGACGAATTCGGCTTCGCCACGGCGCCGTTGATCGTGTCGGGTTGTTTGATGATGCGCAAATGCCATTTGAACACCTGCCCGGTCGGCGTAGCGACGCAAGACCCCGAACTGCGCAAACGCTTTACCGGACAACCCGAGCATGTGGTCAATTACTTCTTCATGGTCGCGGAAGATGTGCGTCAATGGATGGCGAAACTCGGCTTCCGTAACATCAATGAAATGATCGGACGCTCTGACATGCTTGACATGCAGCGTTCGCTGAACCATTGGAAAACCCAGGGGCTGGATTTCAGCCGGGTTTTCTACAGACCCGAAGTTGACGGTTCAACGGCTATTTATAACCACGAAAGCCAAGATCACGGCCTGGAACAAGCACTGGATCACACCTTGATTGCAGCGGCCAAACCTGCGCTGGAAAACGCGCAACCGGTGGTTATCAATACGCCGATCCACAATATTAACCGTACTTTCGGCGCGATGTTATCCGGTGAAGTGGCCAAACGTTATGGCCATAAAGGCTTGCCTGACGACACCATTGCGATTCACGTCAAAGGCACCGCAGGCCAAAGTTTCGGCGCGTTTTTGGCGCAAGGCATCAGCATCGATCTTGAAGGCGAAGGCAACGACTATGTAGGCAAAGGCATGAGCGGCGGGCGTATCGCCATACGCCAACCTAAGGACTGCCCGATTACGCCGGCGGAAAACATTATCGTCGGCAACACCGTGTTGTACGGCGCGATCAGCGGCGAATGCTATTTCAGCGGCGTTGCCGGCGAGCGTTTTGCGGTGCGCAATTCGGGCGCCATGGCGGTTGTAGAGGGCGTCGGCGATCATGGCTGCGAATACATGACCGGCGGCGTAGTCGTCGTACTCGGACAAACCGGGCGCAATTTTGCGGCGGGCATGTCCGGTGGCGTGGCTTATGTGCTGGATGAAGACCGCAGCTTCGAAAAGCGTTGCAATCTGGCGATGGTTGAACTCGAACCAATCCCGGAGGAAGACGACACGCTGGAAGCTATCGCACATCAGGGCGGCGACATGGAAACACATGGACGCGTCAACATTATGTCCGATATGACCCGGCATGATGCGCAGCGTTTAAAGCATTTGATTGAAAACCATAAGCGTTATACCGACAGTGCAAGAGCTCAGCACATTTTGGATAACTGGCAAGATTACTTGCCTCGCTTTGTTAAAGTCATGCCGGTCGATTACCGAGAAGCGCTCAAACAAATTCAGGCGGAACAAGCTACCGCGGCGGCATAATCGTTACGACACTATTGGCGCTACCAACTTAACGCAAAAACAACTCAAGGCTTAACCGCTTGCCCTAAACCTGTCTAAGGGCGAACGGTTAAACCGTTCATGGTTCGATAAGCCTCTCCTGAGCGCAGTCGAAGATCTCGCCACGAACGGCTTAACCTTAAACGTATCATGTTAAGTTAGTAGCCACACTATTTAAGTAGAAGGTATTAAAGATGGGTAAACCAACCGGGTTTATGGAACTACCACGCACAGAGCGGCATTACGCCTCTCCTAGTGATCGTATCCAGCATTATCATGAATTTACGCTATCCCCCAGCGATTCCGAAGTCGCTGAACAGGGCTCAAGATGCATGGATTGCGGCATCCCTTTTTGCCATAACGGCTGCCCTGTCAATAACATCATCCCGGATTGGAATGACGGTGTTTATCGAGGCGATTGGCAGCAGGCGCTGGATGTTTTACACAGCACCAACAATTTCCCCGAGTTTACCGGACGCATTTGTCCTGCGCCCTGCGAAGCGGCCTGCACACTCAATCTGCAAGATCAGCCGGTGACCATTAAATCGATAGAATGCGCGATTATCGACAAAGGCTGGGAAATGGGCTGGGTAAAACCGCAAATCCCGGAACTTCGCACCGGCAAGCGCGTTGCGGTAATAGGTTCGGGGCCTTCAGGATTGGCCTGCGCCCAGCAGCTGGCGCGCGCCGGACACGAAGTCACGGTCTATGAGAAGAATGACCGTATCGGCGGCCTGTTACGCTACGGCATTCCCGACTTCAAGATGGAAAAGCACTTGATTGACCGGCGCATTGCGCAAATGCAGGCGGAAGGCGTCAGCTTCAGGCCCAACAGCCATATCGGCAAAGACATTTCCGCGCAAAAACTGCTCGCCGAATACGATGCCGTGGTTTTAGCGGTAGGTTCTGAAAAGCCGCGCGACCTGGAAGTTCCCGGACGTAACGACTATAAAGGCGTTTATTATGCGATGGACTTTTTGCGCCAGCAAAACAAGCGCAACGCGGGCGACGCCATAGCCGAAGAGGATGCGATTACCGCGACCGACAAACATGTCGTCGTGATCGGCGGCGGCGATACCGGTTCCGATTGCATAGGCACGTCAATCCGCCAAGGCGCAGCATCCGTGGTGCAACTCGAAATCCTGCCGCAACCGCCTGAAAAAGAGAACAAATTGCTGACTTGGCCGCTGTGGCCCAACAAGTTGCGCACCACGTCTTCGCACGATGAAGGCATCAAAAAGCGTTACTTTAGCGTCAACACCCAAAGCGTTACCGGCAAAGACGGCAAAATAACCCACTTGAACGCGGTTGAAGTGGAATGGAAGCAAGAAGGCGGACAATGGAAAATGAGCGAGAAGCCGGATAGCGCATTCACGCTGGAAGCGGACATCGTGTTTTTAGCGATGGGCTTTGTTCACCCGGTACACGAAGGCTTGCTAAAAGAGCTGGGCGTTGAACTTGAGCGCAATAACATCAAAGCCACCGATAAACAATACCGTACTTCGGTCGACAAAGTGTTTGCCGCCGGAGATGGACGGCGCGGTCAATCGCTGGTGGTCTGGGCGATACGCGAAGGCAGGCAAGCCGCCCGAGCGGTCGATGAGTTCCTGATGGGCACATCGGAACTGCCGAGATAATGCTGTTAGGGCGGCTTTAGCCGCCCTTTGAACACAAAACTGTGCGCATTCTTAGATCGAAGATGCGCACAAGCATATCCTCCTCAAGATAAAAACGTTCTAAAGCGCTTTTGATTTCCTCTTTCCGCACCGTTTACATTGATAAACAGTGATCAACTTACCCTGTTTCACATCAAACTGCTTTTCGTTTAAGACTTCCCATTTATGAAAGCCGCTGCTGCATAGGGTATTGCCCTTATGCAGCTGAGATGGTTTGGGTCGTTTAAATGGAACCACGTCGCCCATGATTTTCCTCCAAGCGGAATAAACAAGCTTCCACAAGAAACCAGTGGCATGCAATCGGTTTTAATGCCAATAACAGACAAGCAAAGCGCAGTCCCAAATGAATGCACTTAATGCCTGACCCAAGACATCACTTTTTAACGATGGTATTCCAGGCCGCAAGCCAAGCTTGAGATTGATAAAAATCGGCTTTCCGGTCAAAAAAACCGGTCAACACCAGTCGCAGGGTATTATCAATAATACCGAAGAAATGAGCATAGCCTAGCTGAGGGGTGATATTACGAAGTTCTCCCGTCTTGATGCCTGCCTCAATGATCCTGATGATTTTTATAAAGGCGGCGGCTTCGTGCAACGGCTTCGCTTCCGGTAAAAATTCATCGGTTTTTACAATCAACAGAAACCGCATCACATCCGGCGCTTCGTCGGTTAACCTGAATAATAAGTCGACTATGCTTCGCAATTGCTCGGATGGCTTTTCATTCTTGCGCCTTATGTCATCGATAGAGATGTTTAAACTGTCGAGAATATTCGCCCGTAACTGCGCGGCAATTATTTGTTTGCTCTTGAAGTGCCGATAGATTGTGCCGACATCTTCTAGGCCGGCCGCCTCTTTAATATCGATTAGCGATGTATTGAAATAACCTTTTCCGGTAAACAATTGCAATGCCGCCAGCAATATTTCATCCTGCACTTCAGATTTTGTCTGAATGTCTTCTATTTCCTGATCCATGTTCTTCTTTAACAGCTGATTCAATGCGCTGTATTATGTGTTAGTAAAAAGCCAAGCGGTCTATAAGCCATAGACCCCATTTTATTTGGACAACACCGCCAGTGCCGCCCTTAAGTAATTAACCATCGACCATAAGGTCAATATGGCCGCAACATACAACAAACCGTAGCCGCAATAATTAACGGGCAAGCCCAGAATATCCTCGCGATATAACAACATGCCGATCGCCAGCATTTGTGCGGTGGTTTTCCATTTACCCAATTGAGAAACCTTAACCTTCGCCCTCTGGCCGATCTCCGCCATCCATTCCCGTAGCGATGCAATCGTTATTTCCCTGCCGATAATAACCGCGGCAGGAACAGCCAGATACGGACTGCCCTGTTGCTGGACGATCAGCACCAAAACCATAGCCACCATCAATTTATCCGCAACCGGATCCAAGAAAGCTCCAAAAGGCGTTTCCAGGCTCATTTTTCTGGCAAGATAGCCGTCCAACCAGTCGGTAAAACCCGCAATAATAAAAATCAGCGTACAGGCGAGATTCGAATATTCCCAAGGCAGGTAGAAAACCACTGTTATCAGCGGAATCAACCCGATCCTTAACAGCGTCAGATTGGTCGGTAAGTTAAATTCAATGGTCATCTTGATGATGAAATAGTTCGTAAATCCGTTGCGCCAGTTGACGGCTTATGCCGTCCACACTGCAAAGTGCATCCACGCCAGCCTGTGAAATACCTTGCAGCCCCCCAAATTGTTTCAATAAAATCTGCCGCCGTTTAGGCCCCAATCCCGGAATCGCTTCCATAGACGATTGTTTTTTGGCCTTGCCCCGGCGCTGCCTGTGTCCTGTTATCGCAAACCGGTGCGCTTCATCGCGTATATGCTGAATCAACAACAAACCGCTGGCTCCCGGTTTTATATCTATCGGCTGATCCTGATCCACCAGTATCAGCTTCTCCATGCCGGGTTTCCTGTCCGGCCCCTTGGAAACGCCGACTATCATAACATTGTTTATGTCTAATTCCGCCAGTGCCTTTTGCGCTTCATGCACCTGGCCTTTGCCGCCGTCGATCAGCAATATATCCGGTGCGGTATGTTCGCCTTGTTTCAATCGTTTAAAACGCCTGAACACCGCCTGATGTATGGCCGCATAATCATCGCCGCCGGTGATGCCTTCGATATTAAACCGGCGATAAGCCGATTTTACCGGCCCCTCACGATCGAAAACAACGCAGGAGGCAACCGTTTGATCGCCTTGGGTATGACTGATGTCAAAGCATTCCAGACGTTTCGGCAGTTCCTTGCAACCCAATTCTTCCTGCAAACTGAGGAACCGGGCATAAAGCCCCTGTTTATCGGACAACTTGCTCAGCAACGAATTTTCGGCGTTGGTGCAGGCCATTTGCAGCCATTTCAAGCGCTCGCCCCTGACGTTGTGGGCAATAGCCACCACATGCTTTGCCTGGGCCGCCAGCACCTCCATCAACAATTCGGCTTCTTCCGGCTGATGGCTGACGATCAATTCATGAGGCGCCTGTTTATCCAGATAATATTGTGGAATAAACGCCTGAACGATAGCCGCCGGATCGTGCTCGTCGGTTATCTTGGGAAAGAACACCTTGTTACCCAAATGCTGGCCGTTACGGATAAAGAACACCTGTACGCAGGCCACACCGGCCTTGGTCGCGCAGGCGATAATATCGACATCGCCGCGCTCGCCGTGAACAAAGTGCTTTTCCAGCACCGAGCGCAATTTCAAGATCTGATCCCTGAAACCTGCGGCCTGCTCATATTCAAGATTAGCCGCCGCCTGCTCCATCTTGGCAATCAACCGGTCGATCAGCAGGCCGCCCTTGCCTTCCAGAAACAGCACCGTGCTGTCAACATCCTGCGCATAGGCGGCCTTGTCGATCAGGCCGACGCACGGCGCAGTGCAGCGCTCTATCTGGTGCTGCAAACAGGGCCGGGAACGGTTGTTGTAGATGGAATCATCGCACTGCCTGATCGGAAAAATCCGTTGCAGCAGCTTGAGACTTTCCCTGATCGCACCGATGCCCGGATAAGGGCCGAAATACTTGCCCTTACGTTTTTTTGCGCCGCGATGCAGCGTGATCTGGGGGAAATCATGCTCGCTGGACAGAAAGATATAGGGATAGGATTTGTCGTCCCTCAAGCAGATATTGTAGCGGGGTTTATGGCGCTTGATCTGCTGGCATTCCAGCAATAACGCCTCGCCCTCGGTATGTGTGACCGTGACTTCAATATTCGCAATCTTGGCGACCATCGCCTGTTGCTTGGCCCCGGCGGTTTGCTTTTTAAAATAACTGGAAACGCGGTTTTTAAGATTCTTGGCCTTACCGATATAAATAATCTCGCCCCGATCATTCAGCATCTTGTAAATGCCGGGGCGAGTGGTCAGGTTTTTTAAAAACGCTTTTACGTCAAAACTGTTTTCTGGTAACTCGGGGCTCACACTTTATCCTAGTAACATTGTGCGTGGATTTTAACAGCAACAAGGCCCGCTATCCGCTTTATGCGCCGAGCCTTTGGTTTCTGAAACGGGTCTTAACGCACCCGGCGCATGACACCAGTTTTGCGGCGTTTTTTCCTGTGCCGGAGCGATGCCGATAAACTGGTCGGCATAAGCGGCGCCGGTCAGTAAGTTATAACTGCGCTCGCACACCGCGATTCGCTGGCCGCGCATGAAAACATGGCCTTCGTCATCATAGACCTTCGCAAAAGGCCCCCGGTAAATCACCGCATGGCCTTTATCCAGACACGGTTCATCATGGGGTTTTATTGCGGTAATAGTCACGGCTCGAAATTCGATGCCTTCAACCACCTGCCAGGGTTGGCCCTCCCATTTATCGAAGCCGACCGCAACAAAACCTGCGGCTATAAAAGCCTGCAAAAACTCATGCTCCTGCAAAGCGCCCGAAATACAGCCGCTCCACAGATCTTTTAAATGCTGCGGCACCGGCTCGTCGCTGACGATATCGGAAATAGCAACGCGCCCGCCCGGCTTGACAACCCGGAAGATTTCCCGGATCAACTGCCCCTTGTCGCTGTCATGCACCAGGTTCAGCACGCAATTGGACACCACCAAATCGACGCTGTTGTCCTTGATTAACGGCTGCTCTTTACGCTGTTGTTCCTGCCAGGCGCGCAAGGCAATCACGTCTTCGGCGCGGTGTACCGGGTGTTCGGCCAAATGCCGGTTCATCGCGGCCAAATCCAGGGCCAAATCCTGAATCTGCCCCTTCACAAACTCCACCCGATCCGAGCCTAGTTTTTCAGCCATTTCCGGCTGATATTTTCTGGCCAGCGCGAGCATGTCGTCATTCATATCGACACCGATAACCTTGCCGGTGCTGCCTACCAATTGCGCGGCCATGTAGCAGATTTTGCCCGATCCCGAGCCCAAATCCAGCACCACATCGCCGCTTTGCACATAGCGGGACGGATCGCCGCAGCCGTAATCCTTGTCGATAATTTCCTGCGGCAGTAAGGCCAGCAACTTGCGGTCATAATCGACCGGGCAACATAAGTCCGCTTGTATCGATTCCGCGCCTTGCGAATAACGCTCTAAAACTCCGGTTTCTATAGTCATGTGGCCTCCAATGGTTAGAAAAAGCTTTCACCACGAAGACACGAAGGACACGAAGTTTTATGTTTTTTTCTTCGTGCTCTCCGTGTCTCGGCAATTGCTCCTGCATTGCTCTACCTCCTGCATCCATGCAGTCGTTCGTGGTAAAAAAAATACCTTATAAAATTAGTTGATTGCGCCCCCGCAACTGCTGCCTTGCCCTGCCGTGCAGCCATAACAATGTTGCATTGTAGCAATGGTTTTACCTGTTAATTCCGCCACCTGAGCCAGGTGTGTTTTTTGCTTACCGCCTAACGGAAGTTGCAGCATTTGATTAAAGTCGCAATCATAAACAAAGCCTTGCCAATCCACGCTCAAGGTATTCTTGCACATAAGCTTATCCAGATTGGGCGCATGAAAATTATTCTTGAGCAACTGCATATACTCATCAAACCGGCCGGTGCTGAGCAAAACGCCGCCAAAACGTTGTATCGGCAAGTTGGTCATCGCAAACAAATGATCAAACACGATGCCGTAATGCTCGTTCAGATGTTGTGTGTAAGCAAGCTCTAACGCCTGCTGTTCAGGCGGCAAGGTTGCGCCTTGCGGATTGAAAACCAGGTTTAAGTGCAGTCCTGTATCGGCTTTACCGTAACCCAGTTCGTTCAGCAGTTGCAAAGCCTTGATGCTGGCATTGAACGTGCCTTTGCCGCGCTGTTTATCGACGTTTTCTTTAAGATAACACGGCAATGATGCAACGATTTCAACTTGGTTTTCCGCCAGGAAACCAGCCATGTCCTCAAACCCTTTTTCCAACAGGATAACCAGATTGCAACGGTCGATAACCTTTAAACCTCGATCCCGTGCCTGGGTCACCAGATAGCGAAAATGCGGATTCATTTCCGGCGCTCCGCCGGTTAAGTCCAGCGTATGCAGCGCATGCTTATCGATAAAAGCCAGGACCTGCTCGATGGTGGCTTTATCCATTAACTCGGTGCGTTTAGGCCCGGCATTGACGTGGCAATGGCTGCAACTCAGGTTACATAAATAACCTAAGTTGACTTGCAGAATTTCCAATTTGTTGCGCGTAATAGCAGGAAAATCGGAGTCTTTCAGATAGGGTAGCGAATCGATCACATTAAAATCCTGTAAGAGATTTTCACCTCGAACGACATGGACAGATATTTGCTCCTGCAATATCTGCATTCCCCACATCCCTGTGGGTTATGCAGAAGGTAGAGCAACGCATGGAGCAGTTGCCGAGACACGAAGAAATAAAACTTCGTGTCCTTCGTGTCTTCGTGGTGCATTTATACAAGCCTTACATCAAGCTATATCCGCCAAATTCCCCTTGGTTTCCAGCCAAACTTTCCGGTCTTGCGAGCGCTTTTTAGCCAGCAATAAATCCAGCCGGCCGTTGGTGTCATCGCCTTCGGTTACCGTTAACTGCACCAGCCTGCGGGTATCGGGATTCATCGTGGTTTCCCGAAGCTGGCTGGGGTTCATCTCGCCCAAGCCTTTAAACCGCTGTACGTTGATCTGGCCTTTGAGTTTTTCAGCGGCGATCCGATCCAGCACGCCCAATCTTTCGGCTTCGTCCAGTGCATAAAACACCCTTTTGCCGACATCGATCCGGTACAACGGCGGCATCGCGACAAAGACATGCCCGGCTTCCACCAGCGATTTGAAATGTTGGTAAAACAATGCGCAGATCAAAGTCGCGATATGGTTGCCGTCAGAATCGGCATCGGCCAGGATGCACACCTTGCCGTAGCGCAGGTTCTGCAAATCCGAAGATCCCGGCTCTATGCCTAAAGCCACAGCAATATCATGGACTTCCTGCGACGCCATCACCTGGTTCGATTCAACTTCCCAGGTGTTCAAAATCTTGCCGCGCAACGGCATGATCGCCTGAAAATCACGTTCCCGCGCCTGTTTTGCCGAACCGCCGGCCGAGTCTCCTTCGACCAGGAACAATTCGGTACGGGCTATATCCTGCGCCGAACAGTCGGCCAGTTTGCCCGGCAATGCGGGACCTGAAGTGATTTTTTTGCGGATGATTTTTTTATTGGAGCGCAGCCGCTTTTGCGCGCTGGAAATAATGATTTCGGCGATTTTCTCGCCTTCGGCAGGATTCTGGTTCAGCCATAAACTAAAACTGTCTTTCGCCACGCCGGACACAAACGCCACGCATTCGCGGGAGCTGAGTCGTTCCTTGGTTTGCCCGGAAAACTGCGGATCTTCCAGTTTTACCGACAACACAAAATGGCAGTTTTCCCAGACATCTTCCGGCGCGACTTTAACGCCGCGCGGCAGGATATTCCTGATGTCGCAAAACTCGCGCATCGCTTCGGTCAGACCTGCGCGCAAGCCGTTGACATGGGTTCCGCCTTGCGCGGTCGGCACCAGATTAACGTAACTTTCGGCCAGTACTTCCGCCGGATTTTCAATCGCCCAAACGATGCCCCATTCGACGGCTTCATGATTAGCGGCCATGCTGCCCATAAACGGCTGTTCCGGGCTATAGTCAATATCGCCGATGCGGTCGAGCAAATATTCCTTCAGGCCGTCCTGATAACACCAAAAATACTCTTCATCGGTTTGATCGATTTTTAAGGATATTTTTAAGCCCGGACATAAAACCGCCTTGGCGCGCAACACGTGCTTAAGCTTTAAGACCGATACCTTATTGGAATCGAAATATTTTTCATTCGGCCAGAACCGGACGGTCGTGCCGGTATTATTCTTGCCGACCGTACCGGTCTCGGTCAGTTCGGTTTGTTTTTCGCCGTCGGCATATTCCATTTGATAAATCTTGCCGTTCCTTTTGACTTCTATTTCCAGCTTTGCCGACAAGGCGTTGACGACAGAGACGCCGACGCCATGTAAGCCGCCGGAGAACTGGTAGTTCTTATTGGAGAATTTTCCGCCCGCATGCAGCTGGGTCAAAATCACCTCGACGCCGGGAATACCCTGCTCGGGATGAATATCGACCGGCATCCCCCGGCCATTATCGCTGACCAGTACCGAGCCGTCCTTATACAAGACCACATCGATACTCGTCGCATGACCCGCCATCGCCTCATCGACGCTGTTATCGACGACTTCCTGCACCAAATGGTTAGGCCTTGTGGTGTCCGTGTACATGCCGGGGCGCTTCCGCACCGGCTCCAGGCCGCTTAAAACTTCGATTGCCGCCGCGTTATATTCGTTACTCATACTTCCTAATCACTCAAAATTCAATTTCATATATAATGCAAAGGTTCAGCTATACATCGTATCATTAAACATATTTTTATCTCATGCCGAAAAAGAAAACCCCGACTTTATTCGAAGATTCACTCGCCGAACTTGAGCAGTTGGTTAACCAGCTTGAACAAGGCGATATTTCGCTGGAAGAATCGTTAAAGTCATTTGAGCGCGGCGTTAACCTGACCCGCACCTGTCAAAAAGCCCTGCAAGAGGCCGAACAGAAAGTTCAAATCCTGATTGAAAAAAACGGCACTCAAACCCTGGAGCCCTTTACCGATGAGTAATGCGTTAAAAGAATATCTTGATTTTTGTCAAAACCGTGTAGAAAGAGCTTTGGACGCCCGTCTTCCCGGCGAAAACATACTGCCGCAAAAACTGCACCAGGCAATGCGCTACAGTACATTGGATGGCGGCAAGCGGATGCGCCCGATGCTGACCTATTGCACCGGCAAAACCCTGGGCATTGCCCCGGAAGCATTGGATGGCCCGGCTTGCGCGGTTGAATTCATACACGTTTATTCTTTGATCCATGACGATCTGCCTGCGATGGACGATGACGATCTCAGACGCGGCAAAGCCACCTGCCATGTGGCTTTCGATGAAGCGACCGCTATCTTAACCGGCGACGCCTTGCAGGCTTTGGCTTTTGAAACACTGGCCAATGATCCCAGCATCACCGCAACTGCCGAAAACCGGTTGAAAATGATCAGCGTTTTAACCAAAGCCAGCGGCTCTCAAGGCATGGTCGGCGGTCAGGCGATCGATCTGCAATCCGTAGGCACCAGCCTGACCCTGCCTGAACTGGAAAACATGCATATCCATAAAACCGGCGCATTGATCCGAGCCAGCGTCAATATGGCGACGTTGGCTAAAGCCGATATAGACCCCGATGTTGCCAAGAAACTGGATAATTATGCCAAGTGCATAGGCTTATCGTTCCAGGTTAAGGACGACATACTCGACGAGGAAAGCGACACTGCGACCTTGGGCAAAACCCAGGGCAAAGACAAGGACAACAACAAACCCACCTACCCTGCTCTTTTAGGCATGGACGGAGCCAAACAAAAAGCGCAGGAGCTGCATGAACTAGCGCTGGACAACCTGAGTATTTTTGGCAGCGAAGCCGATTTATTACGCGACTTATCGCTGTATATTATTCAACGGGATCACTAGAACTAAAGGATTTTCACCACGAAGACACGAAGACAATATTCAGTACATTAAAAACTTCGTGTCCTTCTTATCTTCGTGTTTATTAATTATCAAGTCCCGCCTAATAAATTTTCTGCATCTCTTTAAAAAAAACCTAACTGCCGATAACAAGTTAAGGGAAAGGAGTTGCCGGTTTATTGTCATCCCTCCCAAAAAGCAACGCATTAAGATACGCTAGTGCAATGTATTACAAAAATATTTTGAAAACGGCATTTTTTTTGCTTAGTGCATAATGAATTTAGTTTAGCTATTTTTTAGGAGTACGACCATGACAACGCAAAACACAAATACAGTAGATTCATCCTGGACAATGTTTATCGAAATTTTAAGTGATGAATTTGCCGCGAAAACCGGATTTGGGGTATATGCCCATATCACGCCGGTGGATGCTGATCAGGCTTACCAACAATATCAACTACGCAACGCGCCGATGCGGCTATTCGTTCGCGAGTATGTCCGGCGTTATGCTTAAGCCAAGCTCTAATTCCTTTGCGCTCGGCAAGTTTTGTCCGGCGCAAAGGGTTGGCGTTGGCGACTACGATCAAAGCGGATACAACAACCCTGCCGCTACCGGGATGCTGGCAGCCGATTTATCTGATAATACCAAGCTGGGCTAGAAATTTTTCAGCTTCCATATAGCCGATAACCCGGTATGACTCGCGTTCTCGCTGATCAGGTCCGAAAAAAAGTATCGCAGGCGGGCCGGGCAGATTAAATTTTTTCAGCAACGCCTGATCGGTCTGTAAGTTTTGCGTAACATCAGCCTGTACCAACACAACAGACGATAAAGTTTCCTTAACCTTGGGATTGGAAAACGTATAAAGCTCCATTTCCTTGCATAAGGCGCACCAGTCGGCATAAAAATCCAGCATGACCCAACGCCCTTGCGCATGAGCTTCAGCCAGCATTTGCTGCAACTCGTCGGCTGATTTGATCTGTTGAAACGGGAGCTTCGGCTGCTCTGCGCAGACGATTGCCGCAACACATAAAAGCTGCATGGCGTCGCGTTGCCGATGCGTGGCAATCCCTACCAGCAAAAAGATCGCGTATGTCAATACCACCAGCCCGGCGCCTTTCCAGAGCTTCTTCCAACCCAGATACATCAGCGGAATAATCAGCAGAGCCAGCCAAAGCGATTGGGTAACCACCTCCGGCATGACACGTCCCAATAGCCAGATCGCGACGGCCAACAGCCCTACCCCAAAAACAGCTTTCGTGACATTCATCCAGACACCGGTTTTGGGTAACAGTTTTCCGGCGGAAGTCCCGATAATAAGCAGCGGCAGCCCCATACCTATCCCCAATGAGAACAGCGCCAATCCTCCCAACATCGCGTCGCCGGTTTGTCCGATGTAAATCAGCGCACCCGCTAACGGCGCCGTAATGCATGGCCCGACAGCCAATGCCGAAAGCATACCCATAACCGCCGCACCCAACAGATTTCCGCCCCGTTGCTTGGCGCTGATAGTCACGATTCTTGATTGAACAAAGGCAGGCATTTGCAGATGAAAAACTCCAAACATCGAACAGGCCAACAAAACAAAAATCCCGCTGAACGCAATAATGGCCCAAGGCTCCTGGAAAAAAGCTTGCAGGTTGCTGCCGAAAAGTCCCGCTAATACGCCGAAAATCGTATAAGTCACAGCTGAAGCAAATACATAAGCCAGAGACAGCACAAAGGCACTTCGCGTCGTCAGTCGCGCCCCCTGACCGACGATGATACCGGAAAGAATCGGAATCATTGGAAACACGCACGGCGTAAACGCCAGCAACAAACCAAATCCGAGGAAACTCAGGATAATCAGCCACAACGATCTGTCCGCCAGCGAGGCGGCGATACTGTCCTGTTCCGAGATAAACGGAGCTAAATTATCGGAACCGGAAGTCATTCCCCACCAATGGAAACTTTCATCCGCCAAATCGAAAGAAACGGTTTGTTGAACGGGCATATAACAAACGCCTGCATCCGCACAGCCCTGGAAAGTGACCTCCAATACCAGCTTGTCCTGTTTTGGGTCCTGCCGCTGAAGAGTGACTTCTACCTCTAAATGATCCCGGAAAATTTCCACGTCACCGAAGAATTTATCCTGTTTGGTATGGCCTGGTGGAAATATCTGTTCTCCCACTTTTATATCGGGAGTCAGCGAGACAAATTTGAATTTGTTGCGATACAGGTAATAACCGTTCGCAATGTCCCAGGACAGCACCAGCCTGTCCTCTTTTTTCACCTTGGATGTGAGTTGAAAAGCTTGCTCGGCCGGCAATAAATCCGCCGAGTCGACAGCGAACGCCTGACCGGCAAAGCAGAATATCAGGCAAAATAGTAATTTTAAGGTTGCAGGTTTAACCATAAGCAAGCTCTCCAACGAGTTAGATTGAAAGCAGGGGAAATTCAATGTTGTAAGGCGATGTCCAGTGAAGAATCTGCCCGGTCTATTTTTCACCACGAACGACTTGCATGGATGCAGGAGGTAGAGTAATACAGAAGCAATTGCCGAGACACGAAGGACACGAAGTTTATATTTTTTCTTCGTGCTCTTCGTGTCTTCGTGGTGAATAATTCTAGGATGTCCTATTTTTCTAACCGCTGAAAGTGGCCGATGGTCAATAATCCGGGGCGGCCCGGAAGGTCCAAATAACGGAAAGGTTACCGAAGAAGCCGTCACCCAGCTGCACCTGCTGGTACTGTCCTCTGGCGTTTGTCGCCTTCTGGGAATTTAGGTCCTCGTAAATCGGTAAACCGACCGATCCCCGCAACTTGAAGTTGCCGCCAAAGGCATTCAGGAACCGGTAGTCGGAAACGAACGCCAGATTGGTGGACGTACCTCCTGAATTGCCGATCTTGCTGCCCCGATCTTTATTTTTATCTGTGTAGCTGGCATCCATTTCGATACCGATCATCCAGTCGTAGTTTGGCGTGTAATGCAAGGCCAGGCCGGCTGTAGCAACGTCGCCGAATTCAAAATTGTCGCTATTTTCCGGGTTGACATTATAAAGGGCTGTAGCGTGTAACCAGAAATCCTTCCAGCGTTGGGAATAGAGCATCCCACCCGTGAAAGTCGCGGTACCTTTGCCGAGTTGCAGCCCCGGCGCTTGGGAAATCAAGCCGGTCGCGGCATCACGAGCGGCATTGAATTGACCGGTAGGCAAGCTGGTGCCGAGCAGGACGGTGGCGAACTGATCCCAGCGGGTGCTGCGCCATAAGTTGTAGCGCCCTTCGAGACTAATGTCGCCGAGTCCGTTGGTGTTATCGACCGTTTCCCCAAATGTTCCTGCTGTAGGTTGCAGCAGAGTATGCATCCTTTTTTCAAACCAGGGTGCGTTCATGAACAGCGCGAGATTGTCGGTCGGCGAGTAATTCACCGTCAAGGCTTGTTGCTGCACCTGCATTTCTTTCGGAGTTTTCGGCTGAGCCCTGTTGCTGCGAATATAATTATTCGGGTCTTCACCATTGGAGCCAATCTTAAGCTGGTCTTTTTGAGTATAACCGTAGACCATGCCGACGCTGAAGTTCCCTTTACCCGGCGTCACCGCGGTACGGATACGAAACGGTGCGGTTGTGCCTACCGGCGAAACATCATCGTAGGCAATGTTAAAATCGATCAGTTCGCCGCCTTCCTTGGCGGCAAACGCTTCGGCCTCCTCGCGCTTGGCGAAAGCAATGTAGTTGGGCACCATATCGGGAATCACCTTACTGCCGAGCACATAAGTAGCCGTTTGCGCATCCACCAACTCGCCTGAAACCCAATCATGCACTTTTACCGACTCAAATGCGGATATGCCGCCGGCATCCTCAACTTCCCTCAGCATACAGGCGACGCCGCAGGTATATTCCTTCTTGCCGTCCTTGTAGACCAGTTCGGCGGCGCTCTTCTGATATTCATCGATCCACATGCCGCAAACCCGGCAACTTTCACGCTTGTGCGCCTCTTCGGCCGATACAGAGGCCGACAGCAATGTAAACTGGATTAACACCAGTATGAACGCTGTTTTAATGACCGTTTTCATAAAAAACTCCTTTATTCAGAATGGTTGTAAAGCGTTTTTCAAATTCTTCGATGCCGGCTTCCCCGGTGATCTTGTCCCGGACAATACCCTCCTCGTCGATAATGAAAGTGGTCGGCAAGCCGATGACGCCGAACTGTTTGGCCACCAATCCGTATTCATCGATCAGCATCGGATAGGTCAGGTGAGCGAATTTTTTGAGTCGCTCGTCGGTTTTGTCGGTTCGGCTTTCATTAATGGCTACCGGCATAAATTCCCGGTCTTTGTACTTTTGGTAAAGAGGTTCCAGCGACAACAGAATCTCTTTGTCGCAAAAACAACAATCGACACCCCAAAAGCGCAGCAGCGCGATTTTGCCTTTAATGTCTTTAGGCAAGGACACCGATTTCCCCTGAAAGTCGGTCAGCGTGACATCAGGGATAACATCGCCGATCTGCAAGCCTGCCCGCTTATTGCAGCCGCCGAGCGCCGTAGCGATCAGCAGGGCCAGCAGCAGTAGTTTCACCGGGTTGATCATGCTCATGTCCTGCGATCCAACGATTCGATAACGGCGGGGGTTACCTCCTGAAAGCGGATGATGGATTTGCCTTTATGATCCTCCAGGAATTCCTGGGCCGCTTCCCTATCCTTGAACGGCAGCAATTCATGCCCCATCGGACCCAATACATCCGAACCGAGCACATAAAAGGCCGATTTGGCATCGATCAACTCCACTTCGTAATAATCGGTAACGTAAATATCATTGATGTTTTCCGCCGCTTTTCCGGGCGTATATTTTGCTGTGTCGAAGATATGCTTGAACATATCTTTCGCGCCGTCGTAAAAATAGTAAGAACCGTCCGTGAACATGATTTGGGCTACCCATTTCGGGTACTTGTAGACAAACATGCCGCATACCGGACAGCGGTCGGTTTTTTTGATCGTAACCGTAGGTTCGTCGCCATAGCTGATGTTGATACTGAACAGCAGAAACAGCCCCAGCATTATTTTGGGATATATCCCCGTTCCCGGCTTAGGGCGTGCAGGAACCGATTTAATAGACAACTTCATAGGCAATCACCAAACTTGAGGAAACGATTTCATAACTGACCAGCGCGGTAAACGCGGCATATAAAACGACGGAAGCCAGAGCCAGTTTGCGGATGAACCCGCCGAGCATGGCTTGCAGGCTTTCCACCTGCCGAAAGGGAAGCAGCGCGCCGACGCCGAGACCCGACACCACTGCGCCGAACAACAGCATATAAAGCAGGTAGCCGATATAGCTGTAGTCTTCCATGATGATGCAGAACGGACAGTGATGGGTCGGCAGTTCATAGATGTACAGCGAGATGAAAGATACGATGGAAACCAGCGAGACGAGAAACATCAGCAGACTCAACGCGGCATACAGATAGCCGCCTAAACCTTTTAAATAGAAAAAAATCCCGCAAAGCAGCGTACCCGACATGGCGCTGTAAAAAATCCACATCATCGGCAATGCAGGCATTGATGCAATTTCAGAACCTATGCCCGTTACCCGCTCGCTGCTGAACAAACTGCCGCAACAGGAGGTAATCACATCGGCCTCCATGTTCAAAAAATAGGCGCTTTCCAGTATCGTCTCCAGGATAATAAAGGGCGCGATGAACGCCAGCAGCAGGTATTTCTTCTTGATCAGCGGATAATCGTAACCCTGGTTATCGGCATAATTCAAAACCAGCCAGAGGCCCGCCAGAATAAAGCTGAAAATCTTCAGCACCAGCGTCGGATAGCCGAAACCGTCGACGTTTAAGGTGCCGGCGGCGCACATTGCGCCGACGAACAGCGGGGTCAGGCTGTCGGCGGTAAATATGTACAAAAACAGCGACAGCAGTTGCAGGCCGAAAACATACGAGAGCAGCGTCGAAATCAGGTAGGTTTTGCGCTCCAGCACCAACTGCAATTCGTGGCCGCTCTGTATATCCCAATGTCTTAGGATTTGCACGCCGTAAAACACCGCATACAAAACCATACCGCTGCCTATATAGGCGGCCAGCAGATTGGCGATAACAGTGGGATGCAGAATCACAACTAACCCTCGATTTGGCCGTCGCGGAGGTTGACCACCCGGTCCACCATCGAAGATTCATAGACCAGCGGATCATGGCTGGTGATGATCACGGTTTTACCTTCCGCCTTGAATTTCTCGATGATTTCCATGAACCGGTACGACAGCTTGGTATCGAGATGGGCGGTCGGCTCATCGGCAATGATGATATGCGGATCGTTGATCAGGGCGCGCACGATAGAGGCGCGCTGGGCTTCCCCGCCGGACAACCACTCCACCTTAGAAGCGGCCTTGTTGGCGATATTAAGTTCGGACAGACCGTTCATCGCCTTGATTTTCAGATGCGAACGCTTTTCCCCGAGCGGGTAGGCAGGCAACATCACGTTATCCAATACCGATATACCCTTAATCAGGTTCGGTTGCTGAAAAATAAAACCGAAAGTCTTGCGGCGAATATCGGTCAAAAACCGTTCCGGCAGACTGGTAATTTCGCGTCCTTGCAACTTTACCCGCCCCGCCGAAGGACGGCTCATGCAGCCGACGATGCTGAGCAACGTCGTTTTTCCCGAACCGCTGGGGCCTTTCAGCACGGTGACCTGGTTTTCCTCGATAAACAGATTGACGCTGTTCAGCGCCGAAAACTCGCTTGGATTGCCCGCGTTAAACACTTTTTTAACATTGACCAGTTCGATCATGACTATTCTCCAGTAAATCGCATCGCCGAATCAGGGTCGATGGTCGCAGCCCGCCAGATCGGAACAATGGTCGCCACGGTGTAGGGAACCACGGTCAGGAAAAACAGCGTCGTCAGCTGTTCGAGATTGACAAACGGCGTCAGCTCGAAATTCGGATAAAGACTCGACCAGCCCTTCAGCGCCGGCTCGAAAACAATGGAACCGGTAAAAAAGACATGCACATAAGCCAGAATCACGCCGCTGAAAAAAGCCGTCAGCGAAACCACGGCCCCTTCCCAAAATTTCATCTGGATCACGTCCGACGTTTCCCAGCCCACCGCCTTGAGTATGCCGATTTCCCGCCGCTCCCCTGCGCTCAGACCCGAAGCCTTGTCCCAGGCGAAAATAACGAAGGCGAGCACCGCCGCCGAGAAAATGACGATCATCATGCCGCCGCGCCAGTTGAAGATGGAATCGTAAGTCCTCAGAATCTCGTCGCGAATAATCGGCCGGGCATCGGGCAAGTGTTTCTTTATTTTCGACGCCACCATTTCCACTTCGCTGGGATTGTTGACGGCGACGGTAAGATCGGTCACATGGCTCTGGTCGATGCCGAACAGTTTTCTAAAATCTTCGCCGGTAATCAGCATCAAATCGGAGGAAACCAGTTCCGATTGCGAGGACAGGACGCCCGCGATCCTGAAATTCATCACCTTGCCGTCAAAGGCGCGAAACGGCATGTAATCATCCTTACCGATGTTGCGAAGACGCGCGACGCCGTTGCCGATAATCAGCGTTCCCGGTTCTAGCACCGCGCCATTGAGCTCATACAAGGGTTTGGCCGGCTGCCCGCCGGATTCGCTTTCAACCACCGTGGTCTTCGTGGACGGCTTGGCGGCATCGTTGCTTGGCGGCGTCAGCAGCGTGTAATTGGCGCTAACCAGACTGTCGTAATAATAGCCCCACAACCGGCTTTCGACGGAGGCCACCCCACGGATGTTTTTAATGGTTTCGATATAACTGGCCGGAAAAAGATCGTGCCGCCCGGCGACGATTTTTTGCACCACAATTTCCGGCGCGCCCTTCAGGATCAGCGAGGCTTCTTTTTTAATCGCATAAGTGAAGAACATCGTCGAGGCCAGAATAAAGACGATCAGCGTATATAAAGCCAGCAAACCGAAGTTTTTCACTTTTCTGCGCAGCAATGAAGAGATAGTAAAGTCTATGATGTAACGTTGTTTTTCAATCCAGTTTCTCATGGGCGATCGATAATCCTTTCGGGGGGTTGGGTGAACGAACCGGACGGAAAGTGTTCCAGCGACAGCGGATGGTCCTGGAACGCGGTATTTAAATCGGCTTGCGACAGATGTCGGGTGTAGCGGGCTTCGGTGAACAGGCACAGATCGGTCAGTTTTAGCGCTTTAACCAGCGCCGATTTTTCTCCGAGGCTTTCCTGCTGCGCCTTTGCGCTAAAAGAGGCATGCATCAGCAGCAGACCCAGAAAAAAAACGCCGGTCGATAAATACAAAAAAAATAACGAGGAATTTCTCATCGGCAATGCTCAAAAATGTGCCAGTCGTTCAAGGATTGTTCTGTGCGTAATGGGTAACTGAATTACCCGCTTTATAAAGGCGGTTCAATTGCTCTTGCTTTTAAATTATCGGCAAATGATCCAGGTCTGGCAACAATATATTCGATTATTATAAAACTTTAGTATAAAACACAAATATCACTAAGCGCGATTCGATTAAGAGAGCACAATATATGCCTTTTATATTTAATTAAAATTAATCAAAACATTAGAAAAAGAACGAAAAACAAACCCAATTAAACTATGTTATATCCCACGTTAATTACGTTAAATAACACAGTTTAATAAAAGAATTAATATCCTTAATAACTACTTATTTAAACCGATCGTAGCTATTCGGCAGAGATTAGTTAGACCGGCCGGATTTTTAAAACACGGAAGCACAGAACCGGACGAATTTGATTTTCTTTTTTATCGGCGTTTATCCGTAAAACCCGCGCCATCCGCGTTCCCGGCAACCGCCGGGCAGTTGGAACCCATCATTCCGGCATAACCCGGCGCCACAACTGCTTCAATTCCCGAATCAAGCGTTGCTGCTCGGTTTCTGTTGCCGGAATTTCCTGCTCCACAGGCTGCGTTTTTTCCGCCCTACCCACTTCAGGCTCGTTGTCAACGACAATAAAGGTTCCGGGAATCATCCCCATCCAGCAACTCCACGGCACCACGCCGGTCTCGGGGGGCGTGAACTCAATGACCTGAATGCCGGGCTCGAACTGAATATCAAGCCCGTACTGCGGCACCACGATTGCCTTGTTGCATTCGTTTAGTTCCTTGGCGTTGATCACCCATTTGACCGGAACGCCTTTGCGTAATGTAAATTTGTTCGGTTTGAATCCGGTTTTAATCACATCCATGTTGATGATTTGTTCGGTTTCGCAGGAAGGGCTTTCAGCGACCGTCGGCGACAATTGCTGCGACACGCGGGCAACCAGGGTATTGAAATCAACGCCGGTACCGGTGACCGCCAAGCCGCGGTTCAGCATGATTGCGCCCAGCGCCATGACGATCACCCCGGAAGCTTTCAGCAGTTTCGGCGTCAGATTGGTCGAAAGCAGACTGGTCAGAAAGCCGAAACCCAGCAATAACGGCAAAGTGCCGATGCCGAAAAAGAACAGAATCGCCGCGCCTTGCGACCAGCTGCCGGTGCCGGCCGCCATCACATACATCGCTTGCAGCGGCCCACAAATAATCATCAAACCGTTCAGCAAGCCGATCACAAATGGATTGCTGTGCCTGCGGTACTCCTTGCCGACAAAGCGCATCAGGAACTTCGGCGCTTTAAACTGAAAACGGCTCAACGACGGAAACACTTCCAGCATGTGCAATCCGAACAGAACAAGAAAAACCCCCGCCGCGACGCCGACTGCACCTTGCGTGTAAGGGGTGAACGCAACGATTGAGCCGAACGCACCAAACAGCGCGCCGATCAATGTATAAGAAATCGTTTTACCGATACCGTAAAGAAAATGCGTGGCGTAGGATTTATGTCCGTTGGTAGCCGATTTTGCCGTGTAACCGAGAATCAGCGGGCCGCACATGCCGACGCAGTGAAAGCTGGTCAGGAAGCCGATCAGGATCAACAGGCCATAACTCATGTCGCGACTGAGTTTAGGCATGTCGGAATGACTCATGAACCAGCTGTCGAGCCAAAGAATCAAGCCGATGCCAAAAAGCGCAAATGTGACCGCTACGACTTTTTTTAATACCGAAAACAAAGCGTTAGGACGATGAACCGGATCAGGTTGAAAACTCTCGTTGTTACTAGTCATGACTGGATGTTAAGCATCGGTAAAATCCTTCGGATTGGCATAGAACCGTAAGAATAAATCCATTAACAATAGGATTATTGAAGTAAATCGGATATAGCTTATTAAATACCCAGCATAGGGGTCAAGTAAGAGTTTATTTTTACCCAGCAGATCTATTGCACAACGAAGTTCAGTGGAGTACATTTAAACAAACTGTCAAGTTATATATACGGCAGTAAGTTTTTCTGCTTTTGATAATATCCTTACTGCAATGACATAGAAAACTGAATATTAATTGACTTAATTATAAAAATTGTCTTAAATAAATTTTAGTTACAATATAGGGTATTCGATGAATCACATATCTACAGAAACACATTCGACCCCGAACCAGGGAAAAACGGCCATGACAGCAAGCCATTCGACTAAAGGCGAGCTGGTAGTGAAAGGCGTTGCAACGACCATGGCGGCGGCAACAATCCTGGAAACGGGCAAAGGCGTCATGACTACGCTGGCCAAACACCCGCTTGTGATGTTCGGAATGGGTTTTGTTGCCGGTTATCTGACGCATAAATACCGTAAAGAAATTATTGTGCTCACTAGCAAAACCGCCGAACAAAGCAAGGATTTTGTCTTGAAGCAAAAAGAACATCTTCAAGACTTCCTTGCGGAAAGCCTGCAGGATGCCGAAGACACTGACGCTACAAAATAAGGTAATCCCGTAGCGCGCGATAAGCCGATAATGACGTTCTGGAGTTCAAAGCCGGCTTTGAACAATTTACAAGTACAAGGCTAGCCTTGTACTCCACCATATTGTCATCGCCATCTTTACGGATATTGCGCGCGGGTAACCATTGAACAGATACAGAATAAGCGGTTAAGAGCAAACTATCGTCCGGCTCAAAATGTGTATTCAGCTTTTGAGCCCTGTTAATAACATTGAATAAGGAGCGTAAATTATGGCGCATGTACACGGAGCAAAGGCTGTAGCCGAGACTGGAACGGCAAAAATGATGGACTCAGCGATGGAGAAAATGACTCTGGGCTCAATGATGAGCGAGGGCATGGGATCGATGATGAAAACGCCTGCAATTGCTTCGGGCGTTGCCGTATCCGCCGGTTCCAGCGCAGGGAAAAGCGTTATCAAAAAAATCATCACACATCCCTTGACGCTTTTCGGTCTCGGTGTCGTTGCAGGCTGCTATATTTATAAGTATCGCAAGTCTATCATTTCGGCTTCCGACGAAACCCGGTAACAAGAATAAACCTAAAAAGATCAGTTGGAATGCGCAAAATCCGTTCGTGCTGAGCTTGTCGAAGCATGAGCGGCCCCCATTCGACAAGCTCATGACAGGCTCAGGCAAGCGGTTAAGCCTTGAGGCGTGCATCCCGCCACCTTAAAGTTGGCAGGCTTTTACTTAAGGCATAGCCGGTAAAAGTTCTGAAATATCACTATCATGGACACTGAAATGAAAGCTTCTGATACCGGCAGTTTAACCCACGGCAAAGTAGTTCATGCACTGAACCGGCGAGTCCGTATTATTGCCCCGATTCTGCGCAAAGATCCTGAACGGGCATGCGTTCTGGAGATCCTGCTGCAAAAGCGGGAAGGCATCGAAAAAGTCCGCACAGTTCCCGATATTGCTTCCATAGTCATCCACTTCGATCCCGATAAACTGCCGAAAACAAAGCTGCTCTCCCTGTTGGATGCGTTACTGGCGAATCTGGGCAAAAAAACCACAACTGTTTTCAATAACGCTACGCAATTAATACCTGCCGAGGGCGATGAACATCTTGCCGAACAGGAGTTCAATCTCAGTGTCGATGGGATGAGCTGCGTATCCTGCGCACTTTTAATCGAGATGCTGTTGAACCGGGACCCGCGCATTTCGTCGGCGAACGTCAATTACGCCACCGAAACCGCTACGGTGGCCGGTCGAACCACTAAAGAAAACGTGTGCATGCTGATCGGCAACATGGGCTACAAAGCGCAGAATCTGGATAGCCTGGCTCAGCGCCAAATTATGATCGCGCGCGAAAAACAACGCCTGATCGATGCCCGGCGGCGCGCCATTTTGGCCGGTGTGCTAAGTTTGCCCGTCATGATTATCGGCATGGCCGCACCCACGTCCCGGTTTTGGCACTGGACGCAGCATTTGCTCGCCACGCCTATCGTGCTCTGGGCAGGATGGCCGTTCTTTGATAAAGCCGTAAAACTGGCCCGGCAACGGGCCACCAACATGGACAGCCTGATTGCGATGGGAGTGGGTGCGTCTTACGGTTACAGCGTGGCGTCCCTGCTGGCCGGTAAACGGGGGCAGTACTTCGATTCAGCAACCGGGATCATAGCCTTCGTCCTGATCGGCCGCTACCTGGAGGAAAAAGCCAAAGGCAAAGCCCATGAAGCGATCCGCTCGCTGGTCGATTTACAGCCGCAAAACGCAACCGTCATGCATGGCAACAGAAAAGTCCTGATCAGCGTTGAGCAGGTTCACGTCAATGACATATTGCTGATTCGCCCCGGCGAAAAAATCCCGACTGACGGCATCGTGATTGACGGCCTTTCGACTGTCGACGAATCCATGATAACCGGCGAAAGTCTGCCGGTTGTAAAAGAGCATGGTCACCACCTGGTCGGCGGCTGCATTAACGGCAACGGCGTTCTAAAAATGCGCGTCACCGCTGTCGGCACGGACACCGTCCTGGCAAACATTATTCATATGGTGGACCAGGCCCAGTCGTCCAAATTACCCATCCAAAAAACCGTGGATCGAATTTCCGCTGTTTTTGTACCCTCCGTGATAGCGGTATCGTCACTTACCTTCCTGGCCTGGCTGTCGGTCGGCGTGGGTTTTCGAATCGCCTTCAGCAATGCCGTAGCGGTACTGCTGATCGCCTGCCCCTGCTCGCTCGGCTTGGCGACGCCGATGGCGATCATGGTCGGCACCGGGCAGGCGGCGCGGCGCGGAGTTTACATCCGCAACGGGGAAAGCCTGGAGATGGCATCGAAGCTGACTACGATCGTATTCGATAAAACAGGAACCATTACCGAAGGCAAGCCTCAGGTTACCGATTTCATTACCGTTGCTAAAAAGAGCGAGCAGCGCATATTAACCTTGGTTGCTGCGGCCGAATCCGGCTCCGAGCATTTTCTGGCGAAAACAATCGTTGCTTATGCTCAGGAACATCATGTCAGCCCGGTCAAGGTCGAAGCATTTACCAATGTCCCCGGCCACGGCATTCATGCCAGGGTGGACGGTTGCGATGTCTTGATCGGCAATCGCTCCTGGCTTGAAGAATCGGGCGTTGATTTAAAAACCTTGGCAAAACGCGCCCTATCCTTGGCCGAACAAGGCAAGACTCCGGTTTATGTGAGCATGGACGGCAAAGTGGCGGCGCTGTTCGGCATCGCCGACCAACCGCGGGCGAACGCAGGGGAAGCTATCGAAAGACTGCGCAAGCTGGGGCTCAATCCCATGATGGTCACCGGCGATACCGAACAAACCGCCCGTTACATTGCCGAACAGGTGGGCATCGATACCGTCATTGCAAACGCCAAACCGGACCGGAAACTCGAAATTGTCCGCGAGTTGCAAGCCCAAGGTAATAAAGTGGGCATGATCGGCGACGGCATCAATGATGCGCCCGCCCTGGCATCGGCCGATGTCAGCTTTGCGATCGGCACAGGCACCGATGTCGCGATCGAAACCGCCGATCTTACCCTGGTCAGCGGCGACATCAGCAAGGTCGCCGATGTGATGGAATTGAGCGGCGAGACCTTGCGCGTGATCAAACAAAACCTGTTCTGGGCCTTGGGTTACAACACGATAGCTATTCCGGTGGCGGCTCTGGGCAAGCTTAACCCGATGATTGCGTCGGGTGCGATGGCCTTAAGTTCCATTTCGGTAGTGCTTAATTCCTTGAGGTTGCAGCGCAAGTAGATGGATGGGGGCAAGGCTTCAAAAAATGTTGGGCATGCTGTTTATGCCCAACATTTCGATGGTTGAATATGGACATGACTAGCCATTTGCCCATACCCAAACACTGAAACTGCCTGAATTCGGCCCTTTTCTGCCTATCACCCCTTCTAATTGACCGACGCCAATATAGTCTTAACCGGCCATAGATTTTTGACGTTTTTGTTAATACACTGAAAGGAAAAATCCTTACAAAGATCACTCAGTAATTGTTACAAAGCAAGTTTCGTGGTAGATATACAGAAAACTATATAATCACTTGTTGGGCCAGCAGAAAACGATATGAGTTCCTCAAATAAAAAAGGATATCAGTTCCAGCGAGACGTAATGGGACTGTTGGAAAAACTTCAACAACGCCACCCAGACTTAGTATCCTTTTCTTCGCAGCCTAGAATTGAGCTTCAAAATGGGGAACTGGTTATTCCAGATTTTCAGTTGGTTATTCACTACACTGCCGAAACGCGCCATTATTTAATTGAGTGCCAAGACAGAAAAAAATACTCCCACGCTATTCTTCATAAGATTCAGCATATCCGCAATAAACAGCCACTGAAAGTTATTTTCTTTGTTTATGGCGAATGCATTCCCGATGAGCTGCAAAGAGCCATGACTGAGGAAGGGATAGTATTTCTTGTTATTTCCGAATTTGAGCAGTTTTTGTTACAAGTGGCTGAACAACTTCAGAATCAGCCAAAACGACCAGCCAATTATTCAGCACCGAGATACGGGGGAATTAATGGTAACCAATTGCTATGCTCATTCGATAACGCTTTGTCCCGAGTTTCTCAAGTGAAAGCTGAATTGCCCGCTGCTCAATCGATAGCGGTTGCGCTCTATTTCGTATATTCGCGAACAGAGTCTAATACCGGTAATTTGATAAAAGGGATTCGTGAATTTGATCGCAAGCGGATCAATCCCTTCGCATCGTACTATCCTGGCTGGTTTGATTATGGAAGCGGCGGAACCGTTCTACTCGCTGATGAACCGGATTTCTTTGAGCGTGCGTACTGGGCAGAACTGTCTTCCCTGAAGCAACAGCTAAAAGGTGGCTTTAAAGATAAGGGCCACGATATGTTGCTTATTGATTTGAGCATTGACGGAAAATTGCTTTTTTCCCGATGTCTTCACGTTTCGCTTTCATCGCTGTCACGTCAAGGCATGCCATTATGGGACGCATTATTAAACATGAGCCTATACTTTAACGACATGGAGTTGAAATCATCCGAGCACGCTAGGTCGTACAATACCGGCCTCGTGGTGAGCAAGAGCAGTGTTGTTGATGCTTTCTTGCAGTTTCTTCAGTCGAAGCAGGTGGACATTGAAACTACTTGTGAGAGGATTGCTGGCGAAGATATTGACGTGTTGCCAGGTGATTTTGGTGAAATTGAAATATAAGCTTTTTTGCCCAACAATCGCATGCACTCGGACCGCAAAGAGCACCGCTCGTTCCTCGCTCTGCTTTTTGCGTCCGGTGATGCGTGGCGTTATGAATGAGCAGCCGGGTCGGGCAACCGCTTTTTGTTGCCCGACATTTCAGTCTAAAAGCAAATTATTGGAATATAAAAATGCCGCCTAAGATTAAAGAACTTGTTCGTGATTTAGAAATGGCTGGTTTTGTTAATAGAGGCGGCAAAGGTAGCCATAGAAACTATGAACATCCAAACGGTAGCCGCATTACTATTTCTGGGCAACTCTCAGATAATGCTAAACCCTATCAAATTCGCGAGACAAAGAAAAAGATTGTGGAGTCAAAATAATGAAAGAAAGTGACCGCTATATCAAAATTGTTGAATGGTCCGATGAAGATGGATGTTTTGTTGGTTCTTGTCCCGGAATAATTGACACTTGCTGTCATGGAGATGATGAGATTCAAGTTTATACCGAGCTTTGTCAGATTGTGAATGAATGGGTTGAAACTATCAAAAATGATGGGAAGCCTTTGCCATCTCCTACGGTGAGCAGGAATTTAGCCAGTAAATTATTGAATGTAGCCTAACCCAACGCTCCAGCGGAGCTTCACGTTATGAATGAGCAGTTTCTAACATAAACCGGCCATTCCAGAACCCTCCTTGGAAGACAGGAAATGGCCGAAAGCAGGTATTCATAGTTTTGATCTTTAGATAATGTCGGCATAAGTCCGAATTCGATTTCATTTATGCCGGATCGAATCCGGACTTTTACAGTTTATTCATTGACTCCTGATTTTGAACCGCATGCCTCAGTGCGACAAAATCAGCTTGCGACATTTAACTGTCCTGAATGTTTTTTATCAAGCCGGTATAGTATTCAAGCATTTGTTGCAGAAACAGAATAACCGCATCGATTTCATTTTTTATATCGTGGATGAAATTATGTTGCTGGAAGCTTTCGGCAGCATAGAACGACAATCCCATATAGATCGTGTTGCAGCCCATCGCGATCATAATCAGCGCGGCAGACTTCAACATCAAGCCTCTAAATTGGGCGCTCATTTTGCCGAACGCCACGCTGACAAACAGCATGGTAGGCAAAGTGCCTGCGCCGAACGTCAGCATCAGCAAGCCGCCTTCCATAATGGTCGTCGCCGATGTCGCTTTAACCGCCATCGCAAAGGTTAACGGACACGGCATCAGGCCGTTTAACAATCCGGCAATCGTTGCGCCAAGCAAGGGGCCTTTGCTTCTCGATTCGGCATAACCCCGGCGCAACACATTCATCGGCAACAGCTTTACCGAGCCTTGAAAGGGAATCCAGCCTAAAATACCCAGGGCGAGAACAATCACAACAGCACCGATGATCATTTGCAGGATGCTTTGAACTTGACCGAACACCCCGCTGGAAACCAGCACGACGCCGAGTGTGGCCGCTGCAAATCCGACCAGGGTGTACACGAATATTCTGGCAAACTGATACGCAAAATACGGCAAATAACTTTTTGACATGCCTGGTTTCATAAAACACCCTGAAACCAGCGCGCCGCACATTCCGACACAGTGGCCGCTGCCCAGTACGCCGGCCATAAAAGCAAGGCCGTAATCAAATCCGCCGGCAGCGGCAACGACATGCTGCATGCCATGATCCATCGTTGAATGATCCATTGCGTTCCTATTTTTTATTTAATCTTAATGAGTTAACAATAACCGAAACCGAACTTAAGGCCATCGCCGCTGAGGCTATCATCGGGTTGAGATTTCCCATCGCCGCAACCGGAATGGCAATGACGTTATAACCGAATGCCCAGAACAGGTTTTGCTTGATGATCCTGATGGTATCGGTGCTTAACTGGATAGCCTCGGTCACCTTGGTGATGTCGCCGTGCACCAGCGTCATATCGGCCGACTCAATCGCGATGTCGGTGCCGGTGCCGATCGCGAAGCCGACATCGGCAGCCGCCAATGCAGGTGCGTCATTAATGCCGTCACCGATCATGCCGACCTTTTTGCCGTCATCTTGAAACTGGTGAATGATGGCCAGTTTTTGTTCCGGCTTGGCATTGGCAATGACCGTTTCAATGCCCACAATAGCGGCAATATAATTTGCGGTTTTTTCGGTGTCGCCGGTTACCATCAGCGTGTGTACGCCCAGTTTTTTCAGGTGCTGAATGGCTTGTACGGCCTGAGGCCTGGGCTTGTCGGCAATGCCGAATACAGCCGCCGCTTTGCCGTTGATTGCCATAAATACCGGCGTTTTGCCTTGCCCTGAAAAATCGCCTGCCGTAGCCAGCAAACCGTCAACCACGATGCCTTTCTCCAACAGCCAGGCTTGATTGCCCAACAACAGCATTTTGCCGTCTACTTCGGCCTCGATGCCCCGGCCGGTTTCGCTGTAAAAATGCGTGCATTCCTGCAATTCGATAGACCGTTCCTTGGCATAGGTAACGATCGCCTTGCCCAAAAAATGCTCCGAACTGTGTTCCGCCGAGGCCGCCAACCGGATTATTTTTTCTTCGCTGATCCGGGACAGTTTGAGCAAATCGGTGACTTTAGGCTTGCCCTCGGTAATCGTGCCGGTTTTGTCGAAAACAACGACATTGAGTTTCGCGGCCGTTTCCAGGCTTTCTCCGTTGCGGATATAAATACCTTCGCGCGCGGCCTGCCCCGCGCCCACCATAATCGCCGCCGGTGTCGCCAAGCCCAATGCGCAAGGACAGGCGATCAGCAATACCGTGATCGCGTTACCGAAAGCGAAGCCGAACGGCGCACCTACCAGCAGCCAACCGGCCATGGTTAAACCCGACAGAACCATCACTGAAGGCACAAACACGGCGGAAATTTTATCGACCTGTTTTTGGATCGGCAACTTGGTCGCCTGCGCCTGATCGACCATATGCACTATGCCCGCCAACACGGTATCCATGCCCACCGCCGTTACGCGGATACGCAACGCGCCGTTGCCGTTGACGCAGCCGCCAATGACCTGATGGCCCACGTCTTTGACGACGGGCAGGCTTTCTCCGGTCACCATGGCCTCGTCAACCGTCGATACGCCGTGGATGACGATGCCGTCGGTCGGTATTTTCTCGCCGGGACGCACCAGCAGCACATCGTCTATCGCGCAATCGTCAACGGCAATGACTATTTCCTGTCCGTCGCGAATCAGGGTTGCGGTTTGCGGTTGCAAGTCGACCAGTTTGCGTATCGCTTCGCCGGCTTTACCTTTGGCTCTCTCCTCTAAAAAGCGCCCCAACAGCACAAAAGTGATGATGGCCGCGCCCGCTTCGAAGTAGATATGACCGCTGCGCCTGAATAATGCGGGCAAGCTGTAGCCGTAAGCCGAGCCGACGCCGAGAGCGATTAACGAGTCCATATTGGCCGTTCGTTGCTTTGCCAATCGCCAGGCTTTGGTAAAAAACGTCCAACCCGACCAGAAAACCACCGGCGTGGTCAGCGCAAACTGCATCCAATGCAGCCAGCGCGAGGTCGGCATGCTCATGCCGACAACGACAACCGGAAAACTCAAAACAGCGGACCAGATAAACCGGCGTTTAGCGACAACAATCCTTTGCTGCTCTTTTTCGATCAGTTTTTTACGTTGCGATAAGGTATCCATCGCGTAGGTTTGATAGCCTAAAGTCGCAACCTTGGCGCTCACGTCATCCTTGGCTAACTGACCATGAACGGTCAGGGTTGAAGTTCCGAAGTTTACGCTGGCTTGCTTGATTCTGGGGTCGCGCTTTAGCACCATTTCGATCAGCAAGGCGCAGGATGCGCAGGTCATGCCTTCAACGGCAAGATCGACTTCCTGTACCGGACCATCGAAGACCTTTTTTTGTTGTTCGTGCTGTTCGGCCTGTTTCCGGGCAATATTACCCAGCACCGCATCCAACATAATCAGTAAATTCTTTTTGGGCAGATGGGTCGGGTCGAACTGAATAACGACAGAACCCAACGCGTATACTGAGCGCACCCTTTTTATTTCAGGCCGCTTTTTTAAAAGAATCTCGAAAATATAGCCGCGCTCCTGATCGTTTTTCAAGATCGGCGAGATGATTCGGATACGTCGGGTTAATTGATGGACTAGCTGGAAATTTTTCGGCGTAGAAGCTTGTGTATCCATAGCGAAAGTTTTCAGAGGGGCTGGAGAGTATAGCGAAGAAAGTCTCTAACGAAACTGATCACCACAAAGTGAGAAATGAAAGGCGAAAGACTAAAAAAACAATCTTCAACATGCTCCTTTCGCCTTTTGCCTCTTTCTATTTTTGTCTGCGTGAACGGACTAACAAAAAGAACATATAAAACAGAGCCATCCATTCATAACGATGCGCAAAAGGTCTTACCAGCCAATGTTGAGTAATATTGTTCCAGTGCAGCCTGATAAGAAAGATCACCAAAATATCGTTTAAAAAATCAATGATGGCTTTTTCCGGGTCTTTCATGAAAGCCGCAGGCTTTTTCATGCCCATCTTGGTGATGATTTTAGCGGCCTGAACGGTTTCTTTCGCATCCCCAAATTTTTCTTTGGCCCACCGTGTCGCTTTAAAACCGTCTAATTTCGATTTGACTTTTTCCTTCCACAGCACTGACTTTGAAACAGGCTTCGGATTTAAGTCGCCGTTTTTTTCCAGATCGGCGAGCAATTGAAACAATTGCCGGGCCAACGACTTGAAATCGCAAACCGCTTCATCGAAGCGAATAGATAATTTCTGCTGCCCGCGATAGAGCTTGGCGCGATACACACCGTCTATTTTGGAGATGCCATCCGTCACCGCTTTGGCTGCATCAACATTGCAAACCTGAGCGGGTATTTGAAATCTTACATGCCCGTCCACACGATAACGCAGCACAAACTCTTTTTGGATAGACATAACTTAAGAAAACCCCTGAAAAAACAAAACGGGCGCCCTGGCTTTATGCAGACAGGAAGAACACCCGTTATTCTGTAAGAAATGAACCGACGTTGACTGAAGAATCTGTTTGTTATTCTTTGCTTTCCGCGACGATGTCTTCCAGATTTTCTTTTTGTTGCAGCACAAAATCTTTACCGGCGTCTACTGCCTTGGTGGTGCCGGAAATTATTTCTTTTCTGTATTTGTAGACCAGATAGCCGGCTACCACGCCCATACCGAAAACAAGAACCGGATGTTTAGCAACATTACTCATTAGTCTACTCCCCGTATGTACTGTAGATGAAACAATTGACCCTTTAGCTGCGAGCTTCATATTGATTTTTCCCTTAATAATTCAAACAATTAATCCTGGTCAGGATCGGGCAGAATCTGATCTTCATTTAACAATTGATAAATGCCCTTACATCCTTCACAGCAAAACGCTTTATCGCCTTCTTTTGTTTTCAATGTAAAACTCGGTGTTTCAACATCCAATCCGCAAAGATCGCACACTTTTTTAGTATCGGTCATTATACTTAAACTATGTTATTTAACCTGTTTGCCAATGCTAGCAAAATATGAATCTCCCTACAACAGCATACGACTTATTCACATCGCTAACTGGGTAATTGCATCGTTCAAGCAGCATGACTAACAAATGAGCTGAGGCAAAAATTAAAGCTGTTCCATTATAACCCATCCATTGTATATTTTGGCATACAATGTCTGAGCAAAAAATAACAACTCCGGGATTACTTAAGCGGCCTTAGACACATCAGCCCTGCCACTCACCGCCCGACTTGAAGCCTTCATCAGAGCAATTCTTAACGCCCCTGTCAAACTAGCGCCCAGACCCAGCCTGACAGCCAAAGCCGGCACTAAAATCATCGACGCAACAACTAAACCGGTTCCTAATAACAAAGAGCCGTTATTATTTTTGTTAACTTCTGTGGATGCTGCTTGCTGACTCATATTTCACACCTCTTCTATACAATTAAGTAATAAAACGTACAAAACAGAGAGCACAATTAATGCCAATTTATAAACAACTGATTTTATTAAAAATAAATAGAATTGATTGCACGCCAACTTATTGAACTAGGTTAAATAACATAGTTTAATGAGTTGGTGCGCCATATCCCTTATATTGCTCTACACCCCTTTATTTGACCTGCAAAAATAAGTAATGGGTATAAGCCGCAGTTTGCTCTATGATTAGCCCCCGCTAATATCGACAACACCCACAAATTGACAATGACAGACGACCCACTCCTTAAATCAGAATTCAACAATATTTTTATCGCAACAAATGAAATTTAAATGACGCTCCCACCCCATTCAATCCCATCCCAAACGACCGACACGCATCACTGCGAGCAGCAGGCCGACCAGCTCAATAGCCAATGCCGTTGCGTATCGCTCAACCGGGAAGCAATGCATGCGGAACTTTGGCAAGCGCAAGACGATACCAACCTGTATCGAATGATCATGGAAGAACGCCCGCATCTTTTTGCCGAATCCGCCGTTTTTGTTACCGACAGCAGTATAAAAAAACAGCGCGAGATCATTACTGCCGTAGAAAGTGTTATCGCTTTACCCGCTTATCAGGAACGCGTCCTTGCGTATGCTCCCGATGCGGCGAAATTTATACCGAAGGCGCACAGTGTTTTTTTCGGTTACGACTTCCACCTGAGCCCCGAAGGACCACAATTAATTGAAATCAACACCAATGCGGGCGGAGCTTTACTTAATGCTATCGTGGCGCGCACGCAAAAAACCTGTTGCGATTTAGCCGTGGAAGAATTACTGGCGCAGATAACATGCGCAACAGGCGCCGATAATCCTGAACAAGCCTTTATTGCGATGTTTCTTGAAGAGTGGCAAGCGGAACGGGGTGAACAGCCTTTAGGTTCTATCGCTATTGTCGATGAAAATCCGGAAAGCCAATACATGCTGCCGGAATTTATTTTGTTCAAAAAACTGTTTGAACAAAATAACATAAACGCCGTTATTTGCGATCCATCTGAACTGGTATTTCATGAGCAAGCGCTTTGGCACGAAAACCAGCGTATTGACCTGATCTACAATCGGCTGACGGATTTCGGATTAGAAGCAGCGGCGCACGAATCTTTATTAAAAGCCTACTTGGCCAAAGCGGTAGTCGTAACCCCTCACCCAAGGGCTCACGCACTTTATGCCGACAAAAGAAACTTGGCGCTGCTGACTGACGAAGCAGCACTGCTGGATCTCGGCGTTGATGCGAAAACCAGAACCCTGCTTCTTACCGGTATCGCCCATACCGTTTCGGTCAATCCTGATGATGCCGAATCACTGTGGGCTGCCCGCAAACATTTGTTTTTTAAACCCGCCAAAGGCTACGGCAGCAAAGCCGCCTATCGCGGCGACAAGCTAACCCGGCGGGTTTTTGGCGAAATATTGCAGGGCGATTACGTTGCACAGACGCTGGTGCAACCGAGTGAACGTCAATTGGAAGTGGAAAACAAAATCGTCGATTTCAAACTTGACCTGCGGCATTACGTTTATAAAGGCCGGACACAATTGATAAGCGCCCGCCTCTATCAGGGACAAACAACTAATTTCCGCACTCCCGGCGGAGGCTTTGCCCAGGTTATTGTGGTTCCGTGCCGAGATAATAAAAATACTCAGCCAGAAGACTGTGAGAATAGTTTATAAGACTATTCTCACAGATTCACACCTTACAGTTATCTGCTCTCGCCGAATTTCATCCAACGCAGGCGGTTGGCGTTGCTGACCACGGTCACCGAAGACAACGCCATCGCCGCACCGGCAATCATCGGGTTTAGCAAAACGCCGAATAACGGATACAACAAACCTGCCGCAACCGGAATGCTGACGGTGTTATAGAAAAATGCGCCGATCAGGTTTTGCTTGATATTGATCACCGTCGCCTTGGATAACTCGATGGCTTCAGGCACTTTTAACAGCGAGCCTTGCAAAATAACCACATCGGCGCTTTCAATGGCGACATCGGTTCCGGTACCGATTGCAAAACCAACATCGGCCTGCGCCAAGGCGGGCGCATCGTTGATACCGTCGCCGACCATGCCGACGATTTCACTTTGCCGTTGCAGTTCCTTAACCACCTCGGCTTTATCCTGAGGCAACACCTGCGCCCGCACTTCGGAAATGCCCGCCTGCCTGGCAATCGCATTAGCGGTTATCTGATTGTCCCCGGTCACCATGATGATGCGCACACCCTGGTTTTTCAATATTTTCACCGCATGCGCAGAATCCTTTTTAATCGGATCGGAAACGGCGATAATGCCTACTATTTGATCGTCTACGGCAAGCAGCATCGGCGTTTGGCCCAAAGCCGACAGCTCTTCCAACCGGTCGTTAAAGCGCGTGTAGCTAACGCTTTGCTCTTCCATCAACGCCTTGTTGCCGAACAGTACGCGCCGTTCGTTAATGGTCGCCATGACCCCGTGGCCCGCAACTGCGGCAAATTGTTTAACTTTTTCGAGCTTTATTTGCCTGGCTTCCGCTGCCGATATAATAGCGGTCGCCAGCGGGTGTTCCGAGCCCGATTCAATACTGGCCGCCCATTGCAACACCTGCTCTTCGCTAATGTCGCCGATGGCGTCAACCGTTGAAACAGTCGGCTTGCCCTCGGTTACCGTGCCGGTTTTATCGAGTACCAGGCAGGTTAATTTACCGGCCAATTGCAAGGCTTCGCCCTTACGAATCAATATGCCTGATTGGGCGGCACGGCCCACCGCGACCATCACCGAAATAGGCGTAGCCAAACCCAACGCACAAGGACAGGCGATCACCAGAACGGTCATCGAGGTGACGAAGGCATAGCCCAGTGAAGGCTCCGGCCCAAAAGCGTACCAAATCAAAAAAGTCAGCGCCGAAACCGCGACGACAACCGGTACAAAAACACCGGAAATTTTATCCGCCAGACGGGCGATTTCAGGTTTGCTGCTTTGTGCTTGCCGGACGCTTTTAATAATCTGCGCCAGTGCGGTATCGCGGCCGATCCGGGTTGCGGTAAACAAAAAACTGCCGGTCTGGTTCATGGTTCCGGCAACCACTTCCGCACCCACGGTTTTCTCTACCGGCAATGATTCGCCGGTCAGCATCGACTCGTCAACCGTGGAATGCCCTTCCAGCAACACGCCGTCCACGGCGATTTTTTCGCCGGGCCTGACTCTTAATGTCTCGCCCAAGCCCACGTCTTCGATAGCTATGTCTATTTCTTCGCCATTCCTGATCACGCGGGCGGTGCGCGGCTGCAACCCGATCAGCTGACGAATGGCGCTGGAGGTTTTGCCTCTGGCCAATGTTTCCAATCCCGAACCCATGTTAATGAAGGCCAGAATCATCACGGCGGCTTCGAAATAGGCATGTTTCGCCAGAGACGGCAGGGTGGCGTAATAATCGATAACAATACAGGAATACAGCCACGCCGAGCCTGTACCCAACGCAATCAGGGTGTCCATGTTGGCCTGCCCTAACGTTAGCGCCTTGTACGCACCGCTGTAAAAATGCCAGCCTGAATAAACCAGGATACTTAAGGTAATCAGCGCGATTTCCGGCCAGAGCCATAGTCCTGTCGGAGAACCGATTTCCGGCAACCAACCGAAATGATCGCCTACCATCAACAGCGTACCGAAGATTGCCGCTACAACGGCTTTTTTCATCAATTGCCGGTAACGTTGCAGTTCTTGCTCTTCCTGCTCGGAAGGATCTTCAAATCCCTCCATCACCGCTGCATCATAACCGGCCTCCTTAACGGCCCGCTTTAACAGCTCGGGATCGGCGCCGCCTTTAACCAGCGCGGAATGGTCGGCGAAATTGACGCTGACCGAGGTCACGCCATCAACCGCAGCCAGAGCGCCCTCAACGACGCTGACGCATCCGGCGCAACTCATACCCAAGATAGATAACCGCAATTCATCGGAAGTCTTGGCGCTCATAACATCACCTCTTTAATTACGATGTTTCCACGGTAAAACCCGCATCAATGATAGCGTCGGTAATAACATCCAAACTGGTTTTTTCTGTATCAAATTCAACGTCGACTTCCTTGTTTTTGCTTGATGCATTAACCGACAACACGCCGTCGACAGCGTTCAGCTTGTTTGTCACATTGGCTTCGCAACCGCCACATTTCATGCCGGTAACAGTTAACGATACGGATTCAATCATTTTAGTCTCCTTTGTTGACAGAGGCGCGGCCTCTCTAAGTAATGCCTATATCATACTCGACTGATAGTCGATAATCATGGTATAAATTAAATATTATATGTGTGATTATCGTTGTGTTGGCCCGAGATTACCTATAAATTTCTAACAAACCACCTTAAACAATTTTAAATGGCAGACATAATAATCGGGCGACAACAGATTTTTGACCAAAAGCTGAATATTTACGCCTATGAACTGCTTTTCAGGGGCGATGATTTCGACCTGAATCATAAAGATGGGGCAACGCAAGCAACCAACCAAGTCATTACCGATACCATTTTAGAAGTGGGACTCAACACCATAGTCGGTCCTCACAAAGCCTTCATTAACTTTACGACGCAAAACATCCTGGACAAGACGCCGCTACACCTACCCAAAGACCGGATTGTCATTGAAGTGCTCGAAAACGTTGAAATCGATTCAAGAATTGTCGCCAACTTGAAAGAGCTGTCAAAACTAGGCTATATCATTGCGCTGGATGACTTCGTCTTTTCCGAAGAATGGAAGCCGCTAGTGGAATTTGCCGATATTATCAAGCTCGATATTATGGAAATGGGCGAGTCCAAGACTCGCGAACTGATCAGCCGGCTGAAGCCCTACAATGTCCAATTACTCGCGGAAAAAGTAGAAACATACGCCGAATATCAATACCTCGTCGAATTGGGCTGCGATTATTTCCAGGGTTTCTTTTTCAACAAACCCAATATAGTTTCAGGCAAACGCATAAGCGTTAATCAATCGGCAGCCATTCAATTGTTAAACACTGTCAACAACCCGGACGTTGAATTTGAAGACCTGACCAAGATAATCTCGTTGGATGTCGGGCTCAGCTATAAACTGCTGCATTACATCAATTCCGCGTTTTTCTCCCTACCCAATAAAATCTCATCCATTAGCCATGCCATTTCTTATCTGGGATTGAAGGAAATAAAACGCTGGATAAATATATTGACGTTGGCGTCCTTATCCAACAAGCCGGAAGCTGTCATACAAAATGCGTTAATACGCGGCAAAATGTGTGAGGAATTGGCGAGCCTGACCGGCAATAAATCCGACAACTTCTTCCTGATCGGCATCCTGTCCAATCTGGACAGTTTGCTGGACATACCCTTGGATGAAGCAATAAGCCAGCTGCCTTTGGCCGACAATATCGTTTCCGCGATATTGCACAAAGAAGGGCTGGGCGGAGAAGCGCTTAAGTGCGTTATCAGTTACGAGCATTGGGATATTTCATCAATATCATTTAAGGATATTGACCAAGCCATCATTGGCGACACTTATATTCACAGCATCAACTGGGCAAAAGACGTTATGGGCAATATAAAATAACTATGTCATTAAATACAATCACCAACCAAACTATCGCTCTTGCCGGCATTGCCCAGACAGCGGCGCTGGTTCAACAACTGGCAACGACAGGCGCCGCCGACACAAAGGCCCTTGAAGCCAGCATTGGCAGTCTTTTCGTTAGCGATGAACATGGCGTGGCAAATGTCTACGGCGGATTACCCGGCCTTAAACTGGGCATTGAACGGCTTAACGATCAGATGAGCGGTCTCAAAATCGCTAACCCCGAACAGGCCCGCTATGCAGCCTCGCTGGTTTTTCTGGAAAATCAACTTTCCAAACAGCCCGCCATGCTGAAAACCATTTTCGCCGGCATTGAACGCGCCCAATCGCAATCCGAGCATTTCGGCCTGCTGCATGAAAATGTATTGGCGAATCTCGGCAACATTTATCACACCACTATCAGCACCATGCAGCCTAGAATCATGGTCAATGGTGAACAGGAATATTTATCCAAACCAGACGTCGTTAATAAAATACGCGCCTGCCTGCTGGCCGGGATACGTTCGGCCATTCTTTGGAAGCACTGCGGCGGCGCCCGTTGGAAATTTCTGTTCTACCGCAAAAAGATTCAGGCTGAACTGCAAATCCTGTTGAAGCAACTTTAACCGACGGCATGACAGCCCTGATCGAAGCCGAACACCTGACCCGCTATTACGGCAAACATTGCGCCGTCAACGATGTCAGCTTTGCCTTAGCCAAAGGCGAAGTGCTCGGCTTTTTGGGCGCCAACGGTGCGGGTAAAACCACCACCATGCAAATACTGTGCGGCAATCTCGCTCCCAGCGCCGGGCAAATTAAAATCAACGGTTTCGATCTGCTGGATCAACCCAAGGCCGCCAAACTGAGCTTGGGATACTTGCCCGATACGCCGCCGCTATACAAAGAACTAACGGTTCAGGAATTCCTGCTTTACTGCGCCCGGCTGCACGGCATCGCCAAAAATTCTATCCCTGATTCAATCAAACGAGCCCAAGAGCGTTGCGGCTTAACCGAGGTGGCCAATCGGCTGATCGCCAATCTGTCCAAAGGCTTTCAGCAGCGCATCGGCATTGCCCAGGCTATCTTGCACAACCCTGAAGTTATCGTGCTGGATGAGCCGACGGTCGGACTTGACCCTATTCAAATCCGTGAAATCCGCGCCTTAATCCGGGAACTGGGACAAGATCACGGCGTCATCCTGTCCACCCATAGACTGACCGAAGTGCAGGAATCCTGCTCACATGTGCAGATCATCGATCAAGGACAGCTGATACTGAACGAAACCGTAGCCGGACTTAACCGGCAAATGGATACCGGCACCCTGCAAGTCCTCACCCGGCTGCCATCTGACATTAACAAGTTATCGGCCATCCCCGGCGTCAACTCTATCGAAAGCATTTCAGCAAACCGGATCAGAATCCACCACAGCGTCACCGCCAATCCCGCCGAACACATTGCCGAACAGATCATTGCCGCCGGATGGGGCCTGCAGGAACTGACGCCGGTAAAAAGATCGATGGAAGATATTTTTATCAGCTTGACCAAAGAGCATCGCGAATTATGAGCATGATTTTAGCCATTGCTTCCCGTGAATTCAGAAGCCTGTTTTTATCGCCGATGGCCTGGACGATATTAGCCGTCCTGCAATTCATCCTGGCGTTTTTGTTTTTAACCCAGGTTGAAGCCTTCATCTCGCTCCAGCCCAAACTGGCTTCGATTGAAGGCGCACCCGGCCTGACCGATATTATCGTGCCGCCCTTGTTCGGCAACGCGGGCATCATTCTGTTACTGGTCACGCCGTTATTGACCATGCGCCAGATCTGTGAAGAACGCCGCAACAAGACCTTATCCCTGCTGCTTTCCGCGCCTGTTTCCAATATCGACATCATACTCGGCAAGTATTTAGGCCTACTCGGACTGATGCTGTTGATCATTGCGCTGATCACCCTGATGCCGTTATCTTTGTTGTCCGGCGCCGAGCTCGATTTCGGCAAACTATTCGCCAATATCCTGGCGCTGCTGCTGCTGGTTACCGCTTTTACCGCAATCGGCCTGTTTATGTCCTGTGTCGCCGGCCATCCCACCGTTGCCGCAATGGGCGCCTTCGGCATGTTGTTGCTGTTGTGGATTCTGGATTGGTCTGCCGGCATGAACGATCAACGCAGCGAGCTGTTTGAATACCTGTCGATCTTAAGGCACTTCCAGAATATCCAAAGCGGCCTGATCAGCTCGGCCGACCTGAGTTACTTCGTGCTGTTTACCGCCACCTTCATCACCCTGAGCATTCGCAGCCTGGATAACGACCGCTTGCAAAAATGAAAATATCCCGCCATAAGCACCAGCAAATCAGCTTAAAAAACGGACTCATCGTCCTGGCTTTATTGTGCGCTTTCGGCACGCTGGCTTGGTTAAGCAACCGTTATAAAGTGGAAACCGATATAACCGGCAACAACAGCAACAGCCTGTCCCAGGCTTCGCAAAAACTGCTGGAGTCGCTGCCCGGCGACATACGCCTGACCGCCTACATTAAAAAAGAACCGGCATTAAGAAGCCAGATTGCACAATTAGTTGACCGCTACAAACGGCATAAAGCCGATCTGACGCTAAGCTTCATAGACCCCGATTCGCAGCCGGACAAAACCCGCGAATTGAATATAGATGCAACCGGCGCCGTTATTGTCGAATATCAGGGCCGCAGCGAAAAACTGAACTTTATCGACGAATCATCGCTGACTAATGCCCTGTTGCAACTGGCTAACGCCGGTGAACGCTGGGTCACCTTCCTGACCGGTCACGGCGAACGCGCACCTGACGGCATCGCCAATTTCGATTTAGGCCAATTCGGCAAGGAACTGGATCGCCGTAAAATCAAGGCTCAAACCATCAATCTGGCGACAATGCCGGACATTCCCCGCAACTCCGCATTGCTGGTGCTTACCGCTCCCGCCGTTCCGCTACTGCCCGCCGAGCTTGAACTGATCAAACGCTATATCCGGCAAGGCGGTAACCTGTTGCTGCTAACCGATCCGGGCAACCGCCATCTGGACGCATTGCAACAGCTCATAGGTTTGCGCCAGCTTCCGGGAACTCTCGTAGATAGCAGCTCCAAGCTTTACGGCATTAACGACCCCAGCTTCGTACTCGCCAGCGACTATATTCGCCATCCCGTCACCCAGGGTTTTCAGACCATCACCGTTTACCCGGTTGCCGCCGCGCTGGAAATCGGCGAAGAAACGGATTTCCAGGCCGTAGTCCTGCTTAAAAGCGCATCGCAGTCATGGACGGAAACCGGCCCGATAGCCGGGAAAATTCTTTTCGATGCCGACGGCGACGAAAAACAAGGGCCGCTTGCCTTCGCCTATGCGTTGACCCGCCCTTCGACAAGCTCAGGACAGGTTCTTTCGACAAGCTCAGACAAAGAACCTTTGGAACAGCGCATTATCGTGGCTGGCGATGGCGATTTCCTGTCCAACAGTTATATCGGTAATGTCGGCAACCTGGACATGGGACTGAGAATGGTCAACTGGCTGATTCATGACGACCGGTTTATCGACATCCCGGCAAAAATCGCAACCGATAAAAGCCTGCAACTGAGCCAGATCAGCGTCGCCGTGATCGGTTTCGGCTTTTTGGTTGTCATACCGTTTTTATTAATGGGCGCAGGCTTTTACATCTGGCGTAAACGCAAGCAGCGTTAGCCAAATCCTGCATCGCTGCTGCGCTCCAAGGTACGAATGAAGTATGTGGCCCCAGGTCGCTGAACAAAGTGAAACGCATCTTTCGCGATAGATGCGCTTTGTACCTGAGCGCATCTATGCCCCCTCTGTTTTGCAAGCTTTTTTCCATTTGATTGCTACAGTCAGTCAACGCAGTTGCGGCCTGTTCCTGTTAATGAGCTGGCTCTGAGAATTATCTCTATCGTCCTATCGGCCTCGAAGACCCACGCGCCAAGCGGATTCCTCTTTGACACACGCTATGCCGTAGGAAAAAGGGGGAGTCCATACCATTATCCTACGCGCCAAGATAGATACTACGCAGCCCGACTTTTACTTTCGCGCTTGTTGGCATACATGGCTTCGTCGGCATGTCGCAATAATAGCTCAGCGGTATCGCCGTGTTGCGGATAAGTAGCAACACCGACGCTGATATCGGTGCTGACTGCGTTGCCCCGGTAGTTAAAATTGGTGGCAACCAATGTTTCCTTGATGCGTTTTGCCACCAGCTTCGCTTCTTCTGCGGTGGTTTCAGGCAGCAATACCGTAAATTCGTCGCCGCCGTAGCGGGCTGCGGAATCGCAGCCTCTTAGACAATGACGGAAGTTGTCGGCGACCGAGCGCAACAGCAGGTTGCCTGCTTCGTGCCCGTATCGGTCATTGACGATTTTTAAGTTATTGCAATCACCCAAGAGTAAGCTGAATGTGCGTCCGCCGCGCCGGGCTTGATGCAATTGTTTTTCCAATAATTCCATAAAAGCGCCGCGGTTGTAGAGGCTGGTTAATTCATCGGTTTGCGCGGAAGTTTTGACACGGCTGAAAGCGTGGTAGATGTCGTTAGACAGCATGGTCGTGATGTAACCCACCAACAACATCGGAAACAGCCAGGTCAGCAGGACGCTGCCCTCGCTTAAGGAGAACAGCCCATTGCCGGTTACGCCGCTTTTGCCCAAATAGACATAACAAGTGCCGATTAATATCACTTCCAGCAAGGTAGTCAGCTTACCCAAAGCCAAAGAGCTGGTGATGATCGGTAGAAAGTACAGGTTAAGCAGCAGGCTGTTTTGGCGCCCGGTATGCCAAACGAACCAAGTGATCAGCAGGATCATGACCCAGGTTTCTATAGCCAATTTCCAAACATTGGCTTTGGCAAAAAAGTTGAAGTAATGGAATACCATGACGAAACTGGCAAAAGCGCAGAGTCCGCCCAGTAAAAAGACCTTTACCTCTTCCTCAAGATGCCCTACCACCAGATAAAACATCATCAAAACCAACAGTAACCATTCGATTTCCGCGACGGTTCGGGAAAAACCGTTCAGGGCGTCGGGTTCTTGGTTGAGGCGAAAAAAAGGTTCCTTGGTCATGTGGATTTTCCCGTTGATAATATTGGGCTGCAAAACGTAAAGAAATCGGTTTAATATTCTAACACATACTATATGCAACCCGTGACCTAGCACATCCGCCTAGCAAAGGCCGCTACCGCTCAAAGCAGGCCTGCCGCACAGTCCTTACCTCGCTCATTGGCCTTGGGCAAGTTCAGGTAAAACTATCCGCTTTAATTACAGCCCAAGCCAGACTCGCCCGAAACTTGCCGGCATTCACAGTTTAAAAATCTTTGAATCGGCTGCTTAACAATTCCCGCGCCCGATTATCCGCACCCGACGGAAGCTTGTCGGGACCGTCGTTAATCCAGGCGGCGATGTCTTTCCATGCGGTGGGCGCTTGCAAATCGCGCAACAGCATGTGGTAGCCGTGCGGATAAATCGCCACGGTTTTTCCCATCGTATTCGCCTGGAGGAATTGCTGCAAGAAGGCATACGTCGGTTCCTTGGGGATAATTTCATCTTTCTCGCCGTAAAGCATCAGGGCATTTCCGTGCAGCGACTCGGCGCTGTTAAATGCCGCATCCATCAAGTTGGTCAAACCGTATACCGTTTCGACGCGAGTCGCCTTGATAACCCAAGGGTCGCGCCCTAGGGCGCGGAGCATTTCGATGTTATCCGACGCCACGACATGTACGCCCTCCCCGGTCAAGGTCAACCAAGGCATAGTATGCGCCAGCGTCCAAAGCAACCCGGTTTGGTACCAGGGCATGGTTGACCTGGCCCATAATGCCGGCGCAGCAAGAATAACACCTGCGACTTCCGGCATATCTACCCGACTCATGGCGGTGATGACAATCGCGCCGCCCATGCTTTCTCCCAGCAAATAAACCGGACGTTTGGGGTAACGTTGTTTTACCAATTGCACCAAAACCTGCAAATCCTTGGTATAGGCATCGCCGCCGGCCCACAAACCGCGCTGCGGAGCGGCGCCGAAACCGCGCTGGTCATACGCGAAACAGGCGATACCCAGCTTGCTGAAATACTCCCCCGGCGACTCGAAAAAACGGCTGTAATCGTTAAACCCGTGCAGCGCGATAATGATCGCATGCGGTTCGGTTTTCGGCAGCCAACGCCGTAATGGCAATCTTGCGCCGTCTTCTGTTAGAAACGTGTTCTCGCCAAGTTGCGCCGCATTGTTTTTTTCACCGGGCGGATAAATCATCGGCATACAGCCGCTTTGGCTAATAATCAGTAAAAAAGCAATCAGTAGGTATCGGAATTTCATACGTTTGGTTCAGCATCGTGTACGGTAGGAGCTATTATACCCGTGTCAGCCGGATTCTGACTGTATGGACATATTGACCAAGGCTATCCAGCCCGACCCAAAGGCTTTATGATATGGCCGGACGTATTGCAAGAATCCCAACCAAAACAAAAGCCGACCATTAACCTTCTTTTTTACCTTGGCAAGACAATCCCGCTACTCCAGCCGCAGCAACTTTCGCTCATTATCCTTCAAGGGAATACTGCGCAGGGCGGCGCTTTATTTGCTGTTCACCTTTCTGGCCTCATCGATCGGCCTGTGTCTATTTTTACGCTGGGTGCCGGCGCCCACCTCGGCGTTTATGGTGTATCGGCATGTTGAAGACTTGATTGACGACGGCTCGTTCAAAACTATTAGATACTCATGGGTCAGCGCAAAAAAAATCTCGCCTTACGCCGCCTCGGCAGTCATTGCTGCCGAAGACCAGCGTTTCTTCCAACATTCCGGGTTTGATTTGCATGCCATACAATCATCTATTGATATGTATATCGATGGCGGACGGCTTAGGGGCGCGAGCACAATTTCCCAGCAAGTGGCCAAGAATTTATTTTTAACACCGTCAAAAAGCTTTGTCCGCAAAGGGCTGGAAGTCTGGTTTACAGTGTTGATCGAACTACTCTGGAGCAAGGATCGGATATTGACGGTTTACTTGAATATCGCTGAATTCGGCGACCATCTGTTCGGCATAGAAGCGGCAAGCCAGTATTATTTTGGCGTCCACGCAAATCAAATCAGCAGGCCGCAAGCGGCATTATTGGCGGCAACCCTGCCTAACCCGATACTGCTGCGGGCGGCACAGCCATCAAGTTATGTACTTAAACGCCAACACTGGATACTCAGACAAATGCAAAATCAGTGAGTTTTTTAGGGACTGTGTCTGGTATAATTTCAGAATTAATAACCGTCCGATACAGACGCCCAATCAATTCAACAGCAAAGTAAGTAGAGATAAGCCATGAGTATGCAAAAAACCATTATCAACGCCCGTTTATTCATGAGCAGTCTTGTTATATCTAGTGTACTTGCGGGTTGCGCGACAACGCAGGAAGTCAATGAAAAAGACCCTTGGGAAGGTTGGAACCGCGGCACTCAAGAATTTAATGACGATCTCGACCAAGCCGTTATCAAGCCCGTAGCGAAAGGCTATTTGTGGATAACCCCCAAATTCGTTAATGACGGCATAACCAATTTTTTCAGCAATCTTAACGACATCGGCGTAACCGTCAATGATCTGCTACAGCTTAAAATGCTACAGGGCGGTATGGACGCCAGCCGTTTTCTGGTTAACACTACTGTCGGTGTCGCAGGCTTTATCGATGTAGCGAAAATGATCGATTTGCCAAAGCATAATGAAGATTTCGGACAAACGCTAGGCTTCTGGGGCGTTCCGACGGGCAACTATCTGGTGGTGCCGTTTATGGGAGCCAGTTCGCCTAGAGAAGTCGCCGGGGCTGTTGGCGACGCTTTATTGAACCCGCTCACCTATACCTTTGTATTTGCCGGCAGCGGCGCTGCCATCAGTGCGGTCAATACCGGCGCTAAATCCGTCGATGTGACCGACACCCGGGCCGATTTGATACCGACTGAAAAAATCGTTGATGAAGCCTCTGTCGACCGCTATTCATTTATCAAAAACTCTTACCAGCAGCGTCGCGAATACTTGCTCCACGACGGCAATGTGCCTGAAGAAGATGAGCTGCAACTGGAGGCTGAAACCGAAGGCACGAACGTTGCAAAAACTAACGGCGCTGCTTCGACAGCCACCGGCAGCGGTAACGGTTCAGCTCCGGTTATCGATAACTCCAAACACCTTCTAAATTTGTCGGCGCCTGTTAAAGAATAAGTAATGCACAGGGCGGCCGGTCTGGCCGCCCCTTTGATGATTGGTGAGCAGTCCGTATTTCGCGCGCTTCGGACGAGTGAGAGTGATATTGTGATCGCCGATTTTAAAATGAAATTTCCATTATTCATCTTGTTGCTGGGTATTTTCTCCGAATGCTCTTCATCCCCTGCCGCAAATAACTGGGCAACCATCAAACAATCCGTGCAGATCGGCGACAGCGCGCAGAGCATTGGCTCTTACACGGCCGGCTGCTTAAGTGGCGCCGTCTCGCTACCCCAAAATGGCCCCGGCTATCAATTGATGCGCCCCACGCGAAACCGGTCATACGGTCACCCCGACTTGATACGGTTTATCGAAAGCATAGCCAAGACCACGCATTCACGGCATTGGGGAGTCCTGCTGATCGGCGATCTAGGACAGCCGCGCGGCGGCCCTACACCAAGCGGGCATCGCAGCCATCAAAGCGGGCTCGATGTCGACATCTGGTATCTGCTGTCGCAACAAGCCGCAAACCGGAGTCTGACGTTTAATGAACGCGAAACCTGGAGCGCTCCGTCGGTGCTTGCTGCTCAATCGGATGCTATCGATGACCGCCAGTGGTCATCGGCTCACGAAAAAATCCTTGAAATGGCCGCAGGTAAGCCGGAAGTAGACCGCATCTTTGTCAACCCCAGCGTCAAACGCCTGTTATGCAGACGTAAATCCGACCATAGTTGGCTAAAAAAAATCCGTCCATGGTGGGGCCATGACGATCACTTTCATGTGCGTCTTAAATGCCCATTGAACAATCAAAACTGCACAGCACAGGAGCCGCTTCCTGAAAGCGACGGTTGCGATGCATCGCTGGCCTGGTGGTTTTCAGAGGAAGCCAAAACGCCGGCTCCCACAGCTAAAAAACCGGAACCACCGGTACTTCCGGCGCTGTGCGATGTTGTTTTGAATGCAACTAAATCAGGCCTTTTTCATCCCTAATCGGGACGATAAAGCCCAGTCCGTCATCCGTTGCAATATATTCGGACAATTCCAGCCTCAACTTATCCAGCGCCTCATCAAGCGCTTCGTGCTTTACCTGGTGAAACGAAGGCAACATGGTTGATGCGTTGTGATACTTTAAAATATCCAGCAATATTCTGGCTTGTTCAATGTTGTATCGATGTTTCACAACTTCTCCGTGGGTACTGCACCGTGTAAACTTATCCAAGTGTCCACTCATATCGTCTAGATTCCAATTTATTGATCAGCAATTTGCTTTATTTTCTGACAAGCTAAGGCAGTTTCGTAAAACCTCACCCTACCTACTTGACAAACAAAAGTATTATAACTTGAGACGTCCATAGTAAAAAAGCCGCTTAATAAGTTTTCATCAACCCATCCAGCGTTAATCCGCAACTGGGTGCAAACGTTTTCATAAAAAAAATCACTTCCGGCTGCTCCGACGCCCCAATCGTCACAGCCAATTGCTCGGCAGCGGTTTCAAACTCGGAATTGCCGGCCTTTAATTCGGCTTGACATTTAAGATAAGCCGAAATTTTATCTGCCGCCTTGATGATCCGCACATGCTCCGGCGGCATCTGGTCGTGATGAATCAGCGCCTGAAAATCCTCCCGCAACTCCACCGGCAAAAGCGCCAATAATTCAATTTCAGCCTGATGTTCAATCCGCTTGTAGGCTGCGCTGATTTCCGGGGAATGATACTTGATAGGCGTCGGCAAATCGCCGGTAATCACCTCGGTAATATCGTGATACAAAGCCGCCGTAGCAATCGCATTGGCGTCGACTTTGCCGTCGTAATAGCGGTTTTTAATCAAAGCCAGGGTGTGGGCGATAACCGACACCTCCCAGCTATGCTCCATCACATTTTCATCATGCGCATTGCGCTTTAGCCCCCAGCGTTTAATCCATCTGAGCCTTGATAAATAGGCGTAAAAACTGCTTGTTATCTCTTTCATGATTCAACCGACTACTTCAATAATATGGCCGGGTAATTCTCGCCCGGAAATTTCTGAGCTGCCGTTTTTGTTGACTCCGTGTACAGCCCACCGGCGCCTCTGATACATTAACTATTTTCATCTATTAAACCTTTTATATATTTATAGCTGTTGATTATAGGGTTATGGTGCTTAAATAGTCCATTTTGGTTACATAGTTAAATATCATGCTTATTCAGTGGTACCCCGGCCATATGCACAAGGCCGGCAAAGAGATCAAAGAAATCCTGCCTCAGGTTGATCTAATCATCGAAATCCTGGACGCGCGCATTCCGTTCAGCAGTCAAAACCCGATGCTCACCACCCTGCGCAGCGACAAACCCTGCATCAAAGTGCTCAGCAAAAGCGACCTTGCCGACCCCGAGATCACACAGCAATGGCAAACCTATCTGGAGCAGGAACAAGGCGTAAAAACCCTGGCGCTGACCACCGAGCAGCCGGAAAAAATGCGCCAACTGCCTGATTTGTGCCACAAGATGCTGCCGAATAAAGCCAGCAGCGACAAACCGATCCACACACTGATCATGGGCATACCCAATGTCGGAAAATCCACATTGATCAACACCCTGGCCGGAAGAATAATCGCCAAAACCGGCAACGAGCCGGCCATCACCAAGACCCAACAGCGCATCGACATCGGCCACGGCATTATCCTTTTGGACACGCCCGGCATGCTGTGGCCCAACGTCGAAAACAAGAACAGCGGCTACCGGCTGGCGACCACCGGCGCGATCAAAGACACAGCGATCAGCCACGAGAATGTTGCCTTCTTTGCGGCCGAATACCTGTTGCAGCACTACCCCAACTTACTGCAAATCCGCTTTCAGCTGGACCAACTGCCGGAAGGCGAACAACAGCTGATGGAAGCCATCGGCAAGAAACGCGGCTGTCTCCGCTCTGGCGGACACATCGAGATGGATAAAGTATCCAAAATCCTGTTATCTGAATTACGTGCCGGCACTATCGGCAGAATCAGCCTGGAAACCCCCGCTATGATGGAACAGGAACTGGCCGAACTGGTTGTTATTCGCGAACAGAAAGAAGCAAAGAAAAAAGCGCGGAAGCAGAAATGGAAAGGATCAAACTAAATGCCATATGCAGGCGCATTAACGTTCAATGGCTGCACTTATTAAGCTGAGCATATATAGCCCCACAGCGACACACTTTCCACAGGATGCCGCCAATAACACAATTGGGCTAAGCCAAAAACATCGCATCGCCATAGCTGAAGAATCGGTAAGATTGATCAATAGCATGGCTGTAGACGCTCATGATAGACGCGTAACCGGCAAATGCTGAAACCAGCATCAATAAGGTAGACTCAGGCAGATGAAAGTTGGTCAACATTGCATCGACCGATTTGAATTGATAGCCGGGGGTAATGAACAAGTCGGTATCGCCAAAACCGGCTTCAAGCCGACCGCTTTGGGACGCCGACTCCAGCGCCCTGACCGCCGTCGTGCCGATGGCGATAACCCGCCCCCCTCTTGCTCTGGCTTGCTGAACGGCCGCCACCGTTTCCGGCAGCACCGCAAAATATTCCTTGTGCATTAAATGTTCGGATAAATCTTCCACCCTGACCGGCTGAAAGGTGCCGCTGCCGACGTGCAGGGTCACAAAAGCGCTTTGCACGCCTTTGGCTTTAAGCTTTTCCATCATGGTTTGATCAAAATGCAGGCCTGCCGTGGGTGCCGCGACAGCTCCCGCCTCTCTGGCAAAAACCGTCTGATAGCGGGTCAGGTCGGATTCGTCATCCGCACGGGTAATATAAGGCGGCAATGGAATATGGCCGATTTGCTCCAGAATATAAAGTAAACTGTGTTCCCCTTTAAATTCCAGCTGAAACAGATCGTCCGACCTGCCCAACACTTCGCAGCAATAGCCGCCATCCAGTTCTATTAGAGTACTTGCTTTTGCCGCTTTACTGGCTCTGACATGAGCAATTGCGCAGTGATCATCCAGGATACGCTCGATAAGTATCTCGACCTTGCCGCCACTTTGCTTTTTACCGAACAATCTGGCAGGAATTACTTTGGTATCGTTAAAAACAAGCAGATCCCGCTCATCAATCAAATCGATAAGATCGGTGAATTGCCGGTCGGTTATCCGTCCGGTATGACGATCCATACACAACAAACGGCTTGCATCGCGCTCTGCCAACGGTTTTTGTGCGATTAATGCTTCGGGTAACTGGTAGTTAAAATCACTTTTTTTCATAGCGGTGATATTATCAGGTTAGGCTTTCGAATACATCTTTAAAAAGATTTGCATCGATTATAACATTTGCCTATAATGTCCGTTCTTTGCCGGGGTGGCGGAACTGGTAGACGCGCCGGATTCAAAATCCGGTGATGGTGACATCGTGCCGGTTCGATTCCGGCCCTCGGTACCAAACATTGGTTCAGAGCCGTGCAAAGAAGTACACAAACCCGCAAGCTGTAAAGCTTAGCGGGTTTTTTATTGTCCGAAGAAATCCAGTGAAACACAGGGTTATCCGATAAAAAGTGTTACCTTTTTTGTTACCTTCCCTATAATACCTAAAAAAGGTAACAAATGAGGGGGTAACAAATGGCGGTTAATCTCAACAAAGACACTGTTTACAGGGCAGCAAAATCCAAAGAAAAGGATTACACCATTAATGATGGCGGCGGTCTGTTTCTTTTCGTTGGAGCGGGCGGTTCTAAATTGTGGCGGTTCGTCTATCAGTTTGAAGGGAAACGTAAGAAAATCGCTTTTGGTGCCTATCCTGATACCAGTTTAGAAAATGCGAGGCGCAAAGCCGAAGAAGCCCGCGCACAAATCGCAAATAATATCGATCCCAGCCAACTCAGAAAGCAAGTTAAGGCAGTCAAACGTATTACCAAATTAAATGAAGATCGAATAAACGAAGGCTTGCCAATCCTGGACAGTTTCGCCGATGTTACCCGCAAATGGTTGGATTCCATTTCACACCTGACAAGCGCAACCACGCATCAAAAGAAAACAAGCCGGATTGAACGCTTAGCTTTTCCGTTGTTGGGTGATAAGCCTATCAAGGAAATCAAATCCGCCGATGTGCTGGCTGTGTTAAAGCCGATGATCGATAAACAGCAACTTGAAACGGCACATCGTTTACACGCGGAAATCAGTTCGGCATTTGCCTATGCGATTGTTCACAATTACACCGACTACGATCCGGCGCAACCCGTAGCCAAGCAGATACCGGCGCAAAAGGTAAAACACCGAGCCGCGATTATTGACCCCAAACAAGTCGCCCTACTCTTGCGGGATATATCAAATTATCAAGGCACCTTTGTTGTGCAATCAGCTTTCAGGTTATCGCCGTTGTTGTTTCAAAGACCGGGTGAAATCCGGCAAATGCTTTGGGATGATGTTGATTTGGCGGCGCGAGAATGGCGGCCTTATGTTTCCAAAACCGATTTTCATCATATCGTACCCTTATCAACTCAAGCGGTGGCGATCCTGGAAGCAATCCACCCATTAACTGGAAGCGGGCAATATGTATTTCCATCAATCCGTGGTGATGGGCGGCCTATGTCGGACGGCACCATTCGCACGGCGCTTAAATCGCTAGGCTATGATTCGGATGTTATGACAGCTCACGGATTCAGAACCACCGCATCAACCCTGCTCAATGAACAAGGATGGAGTCCTGACGCGATAGAACGGCAACTAGCCCACGCGCCACGGGATGCGGTTCGGGCTGCTTATAACCGGGCGCAATACCTGGACGAAAGGCGGCGCATGATGCAGTCCTGGGCTGATTATCTGGACGCATTAAAAAAAGGCGCGGAAGTAATCCCATTCCGGCAAACCGCTTAAATAAACAAATAGCACATTAAATTTTAAAGATATGACATCGTTAAACAAATTACTGGACGCCTACCGTCAAGCCGCCCAAGCACAACGAGAAAAAGGCACTTATTTTGAAGACTTGATTATTTGCTACTTACGCAACGAAGCCAGTTATAAAGATTTGTATAGCGATGTTTGGACGTATGCGGATTGGGCAAAGGAACAAGGCATGGATGCCCGCGATACCGGAATTGATCTGGTCGCCAAAACAGCGGGAACCGATGAATACCACGCCATTCAATGCAAATTTTACGCGCCGGATTACCGCGTTCAGAAAAGCGATATTGACAGTTTTTTCACCGCATCCGGCAAAAAGCCTTTTACGCATCGAGTGATTATTGTCACGACCAATCACTGGAGCGAACACGCGGAAGACGCGCTGCAAAACCAACAACCGCCGGTCAGCAAAATAGACCTCAACGATTTGGAAAACAGCCAGATTGATTGGGCGCGTTATCAACCCGATCAAGCGCCGGTATTAAAGCCCAAAAAGACCATTCGCCCGCATCAGGAACCAGCGATAAGCAAAGTGACTGAAAAATTAGCCATTGCCGACCGTGGCAAGCTGATTATGGCCTGCGGTACCGGCAAAACTTACACCAGCCTGAAAATCGCCGAACAACTGGCAGGCAGAGGCAAGCGCGTGTTGTTTTTAGTGCCGAGTCTTTCGTTATTGTCGCAAACGCTGACCGAATGGACACAGGAAGCCAATGTACCGTTACACAGTTTTGCCGTGTGTTCGGATAGCGATGTGGGCAAAAAGCGCAAAAATGACAATGACATCGTGCAAACCTATACCCATGAATTACGCTATCCGGCCACCACCGATGCCGGACACTTAGCCAAGGAAATGAGCAAGCGCCATGACAGCCACGACATGAGCGTGGTGTTTTCTACTTATCATTCCATAGCCGTTATCAGCAAAGCGCAAAAAGAATATGATTTAGCCGGTTTTGATCTGATTATCTGCGATGAGGCCCACCGCACCACCGGCGCAACTTTTGACGGCGAAGACGAATCCAACTTTGTTAAAGTGCATGATGCTGATTTTATTCAGGCAAAAAAACGCCTGTACATGACCGCCACCCCGCGCATTTATGGCGATGTCGCCAAGGCCACGGCAGAAAAGGATAACGTTACCCTGTGCTCAATGGATGATGAAACGCTGTTTGGCGAAGAATTGCACGTTATCAGCTTTTCAGAAGCCGTGCGGCAAAAGTTACTGGTCGATTATAAGGTTATCGTGCTGGCGATTGATGAGGCGCATGTTAGCCAACGCCTGCAAAAATTGCTCGCCGATGATGAAAACCAACTGAAAGTCGATGATGCCGCCAAAATCGTTGGCTGCTGGAAAGCGCTATCCAAGCAAGGCGCAAGCGAAGACCTGACAGATGATAATGCAGCCATGCGTCGTGCAGTGGCGTTTTGTCAGGTGATTGAACCCAGCGACAAGGCGAAAACTCACAAGGTCAGCTCCAAGAATATCGCCCGCATGTTCAAAACCGTGGTAGATGCCTACCGGGAAGAAGAACTTAAACAAGGCCATATCGACCAACCCGCCTTAGCTTTGCAATGCGAAGCCGCACACATCGACGGCAGCATGAATGCCAGCGAAAAAGAAACGCAAATCAACTGGCTCAAAGCTGAAACGCCGGAAAGCACTTGTAGGATTCTCAGCAATGTCCGCTGTTTATCCGAAGGCGTAGACGTGCCTGCATTGGATGCGGTGCTGTTTTTAACGCCCCGTAACTCCCAAGTGGACGTGGTACAATCGGTTGGGCGAGTCATGCGACTGGCCGAAGGCAAAAAACGCGGTTATATTATTTTGCCGGTGGTCATTCCCGCCGGTGTTGAGCCGCATAAAGCGCTGGATGACAACAAAACTTACAAAGTCGTCTGGCAAGTGCTGCGAGCTTTGCGCGCCCATGATGACCGTTTTGATGCCATGATTAATAAGCTGGACTTGATCGGCAAAGATACTTCCAAAATGGAAATTATCGCCATTACCGACAAAATCAGCAAAAAAACCAAAAGCACTGGCAACAACAAACCGACCGGCCAAAACCAATACAACCTGGGCAAAAAAAACAACAAAGTTGCCGAAGACCACGGCCAATACGAAATCCCTTTTGAAGTAGACGACATCCAACGCGCCATATACGCCAAAGTCGTTAAAAAATGCGGCAACCGTAACCATTGGGAAGACTGGGCCAATTACATTGCCAAAATCGCCCGCACCCATATTACCCGCATTCAATCCCTACTGGATTCCCCGGAAAATACCGAAGAAATCGCCGCGTTTAACGCATTCGCCAAAGAATTGCGCGATGACCTGAACGATGCCATTAGCGATACCGAAATCGTTGAAATGCTTGCGCAACATTTAATCACCAAGCCGGTATTTGATGCGTTGTTTAAAGATTACAGCTTTGCTCAACACAACCCCATGTCGATTGCCATGCAGGATATTTTGGACAAGCTGCAAGCGCACCGACTGGATAAAGAAGCCGATACCCTGCACCAATTCTATGACAGCGTAAAAATGCGCGCCGAAGGCATCGACAACGCCGAAGGCAAACAAAAAATCGTCGTGGAACTGTACGACAAATTTTTCCAAAATGCCTTCCCGCGCATGAAGGAACGTTTAGGCATTGTTTATACCCCGGTTGAAGTGGTAGATTTTATTATCCATAGCGTCAATGACGCGCTACAAAACGAATTTGGGCAAACCCTGGGCGATAAAAACGTCCACATCATTGATCCGTTTACCGGCACCGGCACTTTTATTACTCGTTTGCTGCAAAGCGGCCTCATTAGCCCCAAACAACTGACCTACAAATACCAAAACGAGATTCACGCCAACGAGATTGTCTTGCTGGCCTACTACATTGCCGCCATTAACATTGAGGCGGTCTACCACGATATTGTGGGCGGTGAATATCACCCCTTCAATGGCATTTGTTTGACTGATACTTTTCAGTTATATGAAAAAGAGGATTTAGTCAGCCAGATGTTGGTAGACAACCACGCACGGCGTACCAAGCAAAAAGCTTTGGATATTCGCGTCATTATTGGTAATCCACCGTATTCGACAGGGCAAGAAAGCGCCAACGACAATAATGCTAATCTTGAATATAAATCTTTAGATGAAGCAATCCGTACAACTTATGCTGCAAACTCCCGCGACCTTGAAGAATGCTTTATATGATTCTTATATTCGCGCCATTCGCTGGGCAAGTGACCGCATTAAAGACGCTGGCATAATTGGCTTTGTTTCTGGCAGTGGTTTTATTGAAAAACCAGCAATGGACGGTATGCGTAGATGCTTAGCCGATGACTTTAGTAGCATCTATATATTTAATTTACGCGGTGATATTCGTAAAAATATGTTGAGTAAAGGTAAGGCTAAGGAGGGGCAAAATGTATTCGGTAGCGGTAGCATGACAGGTATTGCCGTTACCCTATTTATTAAAAATCCCAATGCTCAACAACAAGGTAAAATCTATTTCTATGATATTGGTAGCGACCTAAAACAAAATGAAAAGCTGGAAAAACTAAACTGCTTAAAAAGCATTAACGGTATAACAGCAACTCATGGCTGGAAATCCATAATACCCGACCTACATAATGACTGGATAAACCAACGTGATGATAGCTTTAGCGAGTTTATGAGCTTGGGGAATAAAAAAGACAAGGGGGCTGTAACAATTTTTGATTCATATGCACGGGGAATAATGACGTGTCGTGATGCATGGGTTTTTAATTATTCGAAGACGTTTTTACTGAGCAACTTAAAAAATATGGTTGATTTTTTTAACCAGCAGGTTTCCTCTTTCGAAAAAAATAATGATAAAAATATAGAGCTAGATAAATTTATAGATAATGATCCAACCAAAATAAGTTGGACTCGTGGATTAAAAAATGATGTTTTTAATAAAAGAATTTTAAAATTTGATAATCACAAGTTAAGAATATCAACATATAGACCATTTAATAAGCAATGGAACTATTTTGATCGTAGGTTTATTGATCAAATTGGAGTTATGCCTAAGCTTTTCCCTAATTTATCTGTTCATAATCGGGTAATTTGTGTTTCAGGCGTTGGCGCAAGAAGTGGCTTTTCAGTTTTAATTAGTCAAACCGTGCCTGACTTAGAAACAATTGAAAAATGCCAATGCTTCCCCCTAAAACTCTACGAACCAATACTTTGTAATGAACAACCGAACGGAGGGAAAACACAAGCCGATCTATTCGGCGACGAACAGACAGGGCAAACCATTGATGTTTTTGAATCAGCCGTGAATCAGTCCAGCTATACCGTCAAAGATGGCATTACCGATGCCGGTTTAGCTCACTTTCAGGCCACCTATCCTGATGCCAACATCGGTAAGGAAGACCTGTTTTATTACATCTATGGCTTGCTGCATTCCGAAGATTACAAAGCCCGTTATGCCGACAATCTCACCAAAGAACTGCCGCGTATTCCCTGTGTAAAAACCGCTGCTGATTTTTGGGCATTTAGTAAAGCCGGGCGTGAGTTGGCGACATTGCATATTGATTACGAAAAACAGCTGTTGTACCCGGTTAAGCTGGATTGTGGCAGTAAAGCCTTTGCCAGCCTGAACCCGGCGGATTTCTATGTCACCAAAATGAAATTCGCCAGCAAAGCCGATAAAACCACGGTGATTTATAACCATGCCATTACCATCAAAGACATTCCACTGGAAGCCTATGAGTATGTCGTCAACGGTAAACCGGCGCTGGAATGGGTGATGGAGCGCCAAGGCGTCAGCACCCATAAAGACAGCGGTATCGTCAACGATGCCAATGATTGGGCTATTGAGACCATGAAAAACGCCCGTTATCCATTGGAGCTGTTTCAGCGAGTGATTACGGTCAGCTTGGAAACCATGAAAATTGTAAAAGCTCTGCCACCCTTAGCAATTGGCAATTAAGAGAAAACTATGGAGGAATTTGATTATGTTGGTTTGCGGGATGGGGAAAAAATGGATTCAATGGAATATTCGATATTAAACGACAGATTAAAATTGGAAAGCATGGATTATTGGCGTTTATGCGATGAATTAACTATCGTACAGGCAGCCTTATTAGTAGTTGGTGAAGACCCTTCAACAGGAAATGCCTATGTAGAAAATTGGGACTTACATAATAGGCCTACTGGTTATGAAGCAGCTAAGACTGCCATTTCTAACGGGCTTAAAAAAAGTGCCATTTCAGGCAACCTAATTCCGCATTATGATTTGGATATAAACGGCAATGTTTGTGGTGAAATACCGGGAACTATTGACGTTGCACTTTCAACGGTTGACGTTGAATCTTTGCGGAATTGGTTAAGTAATAGAGGGTTTCTCAGAGGATTCTTCTTTCCGATAGTCAGAGATAATCCAGATTACCTTAGCCTAGATCATCCTAGATATGCTCCAAAACTAGCAGCAGCGGTAAGAGCATGGCAAGCAATGGAAGACGAAAATTTGCGGCGTGGGAAATCAGTAAAGTCGGCAATGGAGCAATGGCTAACAAGTAACTATAAGTCACTTGGTTTAGTACATAAGCGGAGTAGCGATAAACATGGCTACAATGCTGGTGATATGAATAAATCAGCTATTACTGAGGCGGCCAAAATTGCTAATTGGGAGGAAGACGGAGGCGCTCCAAAGACTCTTTGCGATTAACCTACCCACCCCCTAAAAGCCTTGTTTTTATTGGCTTTCAATACTTGTGCGGCTTTTAACCTACCTAACCTTACCAAGAAAAAGCTGCACACTATTCAAATTTTTTGAGGGTGAGTTTTTTGAACTTACCCAGCTATTTAAGCATTGCGGATGGCAATAAATTATCCCGGACATTAACAACCGGGAGTAATCCACAATGCACCAACTACCCCAAACCGGCTATTTACGCCTTCCCCATATCATCGGCAATCCAAAAGCCGAGCCGCCAATACCCGCCGTTATTCCGGTAGGCAAATCGACCTGGTGGCAAGGCGTCAAAGATGGCCGTTTTCCTAAACCCGTCAAGCTTGGCCCTAGAACAACCGCTTGGCGCGTGGAAGACATCCGCGCGTTGATCGAAAACATGGGTTAAGGGGGAAGGAATGACTAACAACAAAAAAGCCGCCAGGGATGGCGTTCCCCAAGCGGCCTTGACTACACTATTTTACAGTTGCCATTTTAGCCCAATCCTCAACCGCTTGAAAGCCGCTGTTTACCGGCTGGCCCCTTCGACTGCATGGATGCAGGAGGTAGAGCGCTGTCGGGAACAAGCGCCGAGGTTGTTTTTCTTGGGGATGCTGCATGGTTGACGCTATCGAATCTTTTAAAACTGCAATGCAAGCTTATGGACTGAATCCGCTGGACACGATCCAGCCGGGCAAGTTTCATCGTTTTCCCGGACTCGACAAAAAACGGGGTGATGATTCAGCTTGGTGCAAATTGTTCGATGATTTGCGCGGTGGCGTGTTTGGTGATTTTTCCACTGGCTTAGATGAGCATTGGCAGGTTGAAACAACCGAACACGCCTATAGCGACGAAGAGCGGGCGGCCTTTAAGCAACGCCTTGAAGCCGAACGCAAGGCGCGGGATGCAGAACAGTTGCGCCAGCAGGAAGCGGCGGCGATTAATGCCGGTGATGTTTTAGCGGCGGCTGGCACTGATCCAAGCCAACATCCTTATGCACTGAAAAAAATCGTTGATTTTGGCCCAAGGGTGAAACGTGGCGCATGGCCGCAACGTGGCTGGTTAGATGCTTTGCTGATTCCGATTTATAGCGTTGATGGCAAAATCTGGACATTGGAGGCGATCAATCCCGAAGGCGAAAAAGACTATCTGAAAGGTGGCCGCAAGCGTGGCGGTTTTCATCCTCTGGGCAAGATACGCGGCGCTAGTCGGGTGTTGATTGGCGAAGGTTTGGCAACGGTGGCGGCGGTTCATGCGGTTGATGCTGCGCCAGCGGTGGCGGCAATGGATGTGGGCAATTTATCCGCCGTGGCGCTGGCTGTGCGTAGCATGGCCCCAAATGCCGAATTGATTCTGTTGGCGGATAACGACATCAAAGCCGATGGCAGCAATCCGGGGTTGAGAGCAGCCACGGAAGCGGCGCAAGCCGTCGGTGGTTTTGTCGCAGTGCCTGATTTGGACGGTCAAAAATGCGATTTTTGGGACTTGTGGCAGCAACACGGCGCGGATGCGGTTAGGGATGCACTGGTTAAAATCCGCGATGTTGCGACCATGACAGTTGCGACAATTGCGACAATTGCGACAGATGAAAGCATTGATAGCCATTGGCCGAAACCGCAACCCTTAACCGCTAAAATAGAGCCGGAAACTTATCCGATTGATGCGTTGCCGGATGTTATCCGGGCAGCGGCAGAAGAAGTCGCCGGATTCGTCAAAGCGCCGTTTCCTTTAGTCGCCGGTTCTGCATTGGGGGCGCTATCGCTGGCAATCCAAGCCCATTGCGACATCAAACGCGCTGAACGGCTTACCGGGCCGATAGGTTTGTTTATGTTGAGTATTGCCGATTCCGGCGAACGCAAAACTACTTGTGACGGTTTTTTTACCTCAGCCATTCGTCAATATGAGGCTGAACAAGCGGAATTGGCCGCGCCCTTGCTGAAAGACTACGCGGCGGCAATGGCGGCTTGGAATGCCCAGCGGGAAGGCATTTTGTCGGCGATCAAGGAAGCCGGAAAAAAAGGCAAGGACGCTGGCAATTTGCGGGATGATTTAACCGCACTGGAACATGATAAACCGGAAGCGCCGCGCATTCCCCGATTGATATTGGGCGATGAAACCCCGGAAAACCTTGCCTTTACCCTGGCTAAAAATTGGCCGTCGGCAGGCGTGGTATCGAGTGAAGCGGGCGTGGTGTTTGGGGCGCATGGCATGGGCAAGGATTCTGTGATGCGCAATATGGCTTTGTTAAATGTGCTATGGGATGGCGGTTCATTATCGATTGGGCGGCGTTCGTCGGAATCGTTCACCGTACAAGGCGCACGGCTTACCGTGGCTTTGCAGATTCAGGAAGCGACTTTACGGGCGTTCTTTGATAAGTCCGGCGGTCTGGCAAGAGGTACCGGCTTTTTGGCGCGTTTCTTGGTGGCATGGCCTAGCTCAACCCAAGGTTATCGGCCTTTTACCGAACCGCCGGAAACTTGGCCTAAGCTGGCGCGGTTTAATCAACGCATAACTGAGATATTGAATACAGCGACACCGATCAATGACGGCAAGTTGGAACCGGCTATGCTGACATTGACCCCAGCAGCGAAACAAGCCTGGATAGCCTTTCATGATGCTTTAGAAGCTGAACTGCGATCCGGCGGCGAACTATTCGATGTTCGGGATGTTGCCAGTAAAACCGCTGATAATGCGGCAAGGTTGGCGGCGCTATTTCATGTGTTTACACACGGCATGGGCGGCGCGGTGGATGTGGATTGCTTTGAAGGTGCCAGTCGAATTGCCGCTTGGCATCTATCTGAATCCAGACGCTTTTTTGGTGAACTGGCTTTGCCGGTAGAATTGGCGAACGCGACGCGTTTGGATGCTTGGCTTGTCGATTATGGTAAGCGGGAACGGACGCATATTATCCCCCGCCGTGAAGCACAACGATTCGGGCCGGTTCGTGATAAAGACGTACTGAAACAAGCTTTGCAAGAATTAGACGAGTTAGGTCGGGTGCGTTTGCTGATGGAAGGACGCCGAAAAGATATTCTTATTAATCCCGCTTTGTTGGCTGGTGGTCAGCAATGATACTTTCCAGTTTGATCCACAAAAACAAATCGGGACAGGTTGCGACGTTGACAGTTGCGACACCTGCGGCACTTGAAACGCAAAAGGTTGGAACTGTCGCAAAAGTCGCAACTGTCACAGTCGCAAACACTGAGATTGAAAAAGTTGTCATTGGCGAACTACCCAATGATGATCTGTTCTTTGCCGATGACCGGCGGCATTGTGCGGAATGCTGCAATCTGTCCGGCGGTCGCTGTTTGGCAGCATGGCGCGGTGAAATCGTAGCATCAAGACAATATCGACCTATCGATGATTTACCAAGGCGCTGTGAAGGTTACGCGCCCAAATCCAACGACCCCGACCAACGCACCGGCAAACAACGCTGGCCGGAACTAAACCCATTGAGGAAATAACATGGCGAAACGTAAACAGCAATCTTTAATCAAAGGCAACGCAAACCACAGCCGAACCGAAGGCGATTATATGTCAACCTTGCTTGATACAGTGTCGCTGGAAGACTGGCAGGATGTTGTCAATAGCACTTTAGCAGCCGCTAAACAAGGCGATGCTCAGGCACGGGCATGGTTAGCCCAATACCTTGTCGGCAAGCCAGCGGGCAAAGCCCCCACGCCATTAACGGTGGTGGTTCAGCAACTAAATGGTGACAATCCTTTGGTTAATAAGTTAGCAAATCAGGTAATAAATCAACATAAATACCCAGCTTTACATGAAGATGATGCCTGGGAAGACCAAATTAAGGCCATTATTGCGACAGAATTGGCGGAAAAAATACCTGCTCTAAAAACCATCTCTAACCCTGATACGGCAAGGCTTTCAGAGAATTTTGACTATAACTAAAGCGGTTAATTTGACTAATGATTTCGGAAAATAAAAAATGGTGGTGATATGGGCGGGTACGGTAGCGGTAGAAAATTTGGGGCTGATTGCACGGATGATTATCGGTCGCTTGATGTCAGACGCTGGCAGCGGGATGGCTATTTAGTACCTGGACAGAAGCTTGATTGGCAATGGTTACAGAACGGAAAAAAGATTGCGGCTATTGATGTTAAAGTTGAGGTTGGACAAGTACGTTTGATTTATAACTACCGTAGAAATGGGGAGGACTGGGAAAACCTTGATTATCCAGTAAAGTTACAAAGGCGGATTCAACTCCGAAGTGCAATCCTAGTAATCATGCGGCATCCCTCTCTTGTTCAGGAAAAAAGACCTCATGAGGTGTTTTAAAATTGAGTGTTTTTCGAGGGCGATGGTTGA